>JBDHRB010000100.1:0-7449 GCA_039807355.1 Candidatus Competibacteraceae bacterium | reverse complement strand
CAGGCGCTGGGTTTACGCTCCTTCACCCCGCAAGTCACCGCCTGTCCCGGTTGTGGCCGCACCAGCAGCGACTATTTCCAGCGCCTGGCCCAGGACATCCAGACCTGGCTGCGCCAGCAAATGCCGGTCTGGCGCGAGCGTCATCCGGGCGTGGAAGAACTCAAGGTGGCGGTGATGGGCTGCGTGGTCAATGGCCCCGGCGAAAGCAAGCAGGCGCATATCGGCATCAGCCTGCCCGGAACCGGAGAAATTCCCGTCGCCCCGGTGTATGTGGACGGCGAAAAGACCGTCACCCTGAAGGGCGAAACCATCGCCGCCGAATTTCAGAACATCGTCGATGACTATGTGCGTCGGCGTTACCCGCTGCGCCGCCGTCCATGATGGACTCTGCCGCCGGTTCGCGTCCATCGCCCTGCAAGGTCGAGGAACACCTGCGGCAAATCGTCAAGTTGCTGGAAAAGCAGCGGTTGGTTGAGGCGCTGGTGGAGCGCGACCGCGCCAGTCCCCGCCATGAACTGATCGAATCGCTGGTGCATCGTCAGCATCTGGTCGAGCTGCAACTGAAACTGGGCAGCCTGCATCCGGCGGACATCGCCTACATTCTCGAAGCGTTGCCGCTGGAAGACCGGCTGCTGGTCTGGCGACAAATGCCCGACGATCACGGCGAAGTGTTGCTGGAAGTCTCCGATGCGGTGCGCGATGCCTTGATCGAGGCGCTGGAACGGCCCGCGCTGGTCAAGGCGCTCGGCCAGCTCGACGCTGACGATCTGGCCGATCTGGCTGAAGCCGTGCCGGAAGACGTGCTGGCGGAAGTCCTCCAGACCCTCAACGCCCGTGACCGCAACTGGCTGCAAACCACCCTGGCTTATCCTGAAGATCAGGTCGGTCATCGGATGAGTCAGGACATCCTGACCGTGCGCGAGGGCCAGCGGGTGGAACAGGTGTTGTGGCTGTTGCGCGGGCGGGAGGAGTTGCCGCCCAACACCGACAGCCTGTTCGTGGTCGATGCCCGGCATATCTTCAAGGGTGTGTTACCGCTACCGGCGCTGCTGCTCAACGACCCGCAAAAACGCATCGCCGAGTTGATGATTACCAACCCGGTGCTGTTCAGCCCGATTGATGACGCCGATGAAGCGGCCCGCGCCTTCGAGCGTTATGACCTGGTGTCCGCGCCGGTGGTCAATGAGCGCGGCAAGCTGGTCGGTCGGCTGACCGTCGATGAAGTGATGGACTACATCCGTGAAGAGTCGGAGGAAGACGTGCTGAACATGGCCGGTCTGCGCGGCGACGAAGACCTGTTCGCGCCGATCTGGGACAGCGCCCGCAACCGCTGGCTGTGGCTGGGGGTCAATCTTTGCACCGCCTTTATCGCTTCGCGGGCGATTGGTCTGTTCGAGAACGCTATTGCCCGGATCGTGGCGCTGGCCACGCTGATGCCGATTATCGCTGGCATTGGCGGTAATTCCGGCAACCAGACCACCGCGCTGGTGGTGCGCGGCCTGGCGCTGGGCGAGATCACCCCGGAAAACATCGGGCATCTGGTCTGCAAAGAATTGGGAGTGGGCCTGCTCAATGGCCTGGTCTGGGGCGCGACGGTCGGGCTGTTCGCTTATCTGCTCTACTGGAGCCTGCCATTGGGACTGGTCATGGCGGCGGCGATGTTGCTGAATTTGTTGCTGGCGGCGCTGATGGGCGTGGTCATCCCGTTGATCTTGCATCACCGGGGCCGCGATCCGGCCATGGGGTCGAGCGTGCTGCTGACCTTCATCACCGACGGCATGGGCTTTTTCATTTTTCTGGGGTTGGCGACGGTGTTTTTGCTGTAGTTTTCCGGCTGACGAGGTTGAAACATGGTGCGATGTTGGCGGATTGTCGCCCTGGCGACTGTCCTGAGTGGTTGCGCGACGCTGGACAATCCGGCCAGCGCCCCGGAGCGTCCGCCGGTTTCGCCACCCGCAACGCCGTCATCCACCACGGCAACGGCGGCGGCCAAACCGGGTTCGACCCATCCCGCTTTCATTGAAGAACGCGCCCGGCACGCTTATGAAACCGGGCGCTGGGACGTGGCGGAAGGCTATTATTTGCAATTGACCCGCCTGAAACCGGGCGACGCCGAATCCTGGTTCCAACTGGGCAATCTGTACGCAGAACAGGGGCGGCTGGATTCGGCGCAACGCGCCTATCGGGAGGCGCTGCGCCGGCGCGATGATGCGCGGACCTTGCATAATCTGGGGCTGGTGCAGATCAAACTGGGCATCGGCGCTCTGCGTGAAGCGCAGCAACGCTTGCCGCCGAATGATCCAGCGCGTCAGGACACCCGCGAATGGTTGCGGACGCTGCTGGAAACGGCCTTACCGTAAACGACTGGGGAGTGAACGCCATGTACCAACGCATCCTGTTTGCCGCAGACTTTTCCGAAGACGCCGTGCGGGTTGGAGAACGGGCCAGGGAAATCGCCCGCCGTTGCGGCGCACAATTGAGTCTGATTCATGTAGTCGAGGACGTGACCATCAGCCTGGGCGGCGGCTATGAATTGTTGCCGGTGCTGCCCGATTTGCCCGACGAAGCGTTGCTTCAGGAAGCGCGGGCGGCGCTGGGTGAACTGGCGCGGCGGCTGGACGTGGAAGACGCCGGATTGTGGGTGGTCAACGCCCTGTCCACCAAGGAAGGCATTCTTGGCGCGGCCAAGGAACATCAGGTTGATTTGATCGTGGTCGGCAGCCATGGCCGCCACGGGCTGGCCTTACTGCTCGGCTCAACCGCCAACGCCGTGCTGCATGGCGCACCCTGCGACGTGTTGGCGGTGCGCCTGTGAGCGCCACGGTTTTCTAACCTCGCTTGCCTTTCAACGGTTCGGGATTCGGCGCGACATCCACGGACACTTTCATCGAATGCGCACCGCCGCCGGTCACCACTCCGCGCAACGGGGCGACATCGCCATAATCCCGGCCCCAGGCCAGCGTCACATGCTTCTCCCGGGGCATACAGCCGTTGGTCGGATCAAATTCCGCCCAGCCGGCCCCCGGCACATAGACCGCCAGCCAGGCGTGCGAGGCGTCGGCCCCGACCAGCCGAGGTTGTCCGGGCGGCGGCAGGGTTTCCAGATAGCCGCTGACATAACGCGCCGCCAGGCCCAGCGCCCGCAGACAGGCAATCGCCAGATGGGCGAAGTCCTGACAGACGCCGCGCCGCTCGCTGAGTACCTCGTTCAACGGCGTGGCCACGGTGGTGAAATGCGGGTCGTATTTGAATTCCCGATAAATGCGCTGATTCAGATCGACCACCGCCTCCAGCAAGGGCCGCCCCGGGGTGAAACTGGGTTCGGCATATTCGCGGAATCCGGGTTGAATCGCCACAAACGGCGAACCCAGGCGAAACAGCCGGGCCTCGATAATTTCCGGGTCCGGGTCTTCCTGCAACATACACCGCACCTGTTCCCAGGGCGGCGAGGCGCTGGACGAGTCAAACGGGCGTTCGTCGAGTACCCGCACTTCGGTGGCGACGGTCACTTCCAGCCACTGATGGATGTCCTGAATGGCAAAGTACAACACCCGATTGCCAAAAAAATCCACCCGCTCCACCGACAGCGCCGGGCGCGGCTTGATGCGGATTTGGCTGGGCCGGTACAACTGCCAGGGCGTTTCTCGCGGCAACAACTGCGCCTCGTTATGGCACAACGCCACGCCGCTGCTGTATTGGTAAGTGGTGCGATGCGTAATTGTATATCTCATAAGCGCATCGTAATCAGTTGTTGAGGAACCTCGGCATGGCTGAAATGGCTGTGCGTGAGGGCGTCGGACAAGCCGAGCAAGGGTTTCTGCACCGCGTCCAGCAGCCGGAGCAATTCCGGGCTGGAGCGGGTGCTGTCCTGGGAGAGCGTCGCCAGCGCGGCGATGTCGGCCAGTTGCAGGGTGGAGAGCGCTTCCAGCACCAGGCGCTCCTCGGCGCTGCGGTAGGGCGAGCCGCTCGGTTGCTGCAAACGGCCAATGTGCCGTTGCAGCCGCCGCAACTGATAACCGACCGAACGCGGGTTGCCCTCGTCGAACAGCAGCAGGTCGATAATCGCGGCGGGATGCAGCGCCGAGCGGTAGCGGCGGCGATAGGTGGTCAGGTTGTCGGTGATGGTCAGCACCACTTCCCAGAGCGGCACGCCGGGATTGCGGGCGGTGATAAAGGCCAGTTTGAACAAATCCAGGGTGCGCAAAACCCGCTCCAGGTAGCGGCCAATGTCGAAAAACAGCCAGCCCTGATGATGCGGCATGGTCTCGTTGTTTAACCCGGAAAACGCCGCGACCAGAATCAGCTCCTCTTCGAGCAGCTCACGGGCCTGCCGGGCGCTCAGGTGCGCGGGCAATTCCTGAATCCACTGTTGCAGGCGATTGAGCAACCGCCAGTTGTCATCGCCGAGATGATTGCGCACCGCTCGTCCGGTGCTGGACAGGCCGTTGAAAATCACTTGCAGGCTGCCGGGCAGTTCAGTATCGACCAGCAGATTCAACAACGCTTCGCGCAGGGCGAAGAACCGGGCGCGTGGCGATTCGGCGACCGGCGGCACCGGGATTTCCAGCGCCTCGAACAAATCGTCCAGACAACGCTCATCGGTATTGTCCTGTTCCCATTCCAGCAGTCGGCCCAAGGCTTCGCGCAACAGCCGGGCGGTGCCGTCCAGACGCTCGCTGTAGCGGCCCAGCCAAAACAAATTGTCGGCCACCCGGCTGGGCAGATCGTCGCCGTCGCGGGTCGCCACAATTGGCCCGTGCGCTTGCCGCAGCAGGCTGACGTGGCGTTGCGGGGTGGGCGCCAGCACCCACCAATCCTTGCTGATCCCGCCTTTTTCCAGAGCGGCCTGCAAGGTGTCAAGGCCGGAGGAAACCCGGGCCAGACCGCCCGGCATCACCTGGTAGCCGTCTTCGTTGACCACGGTGAAGCCGCGCAGCATCACCGGGCGCGGTTTCAGCCGCCCGTCTTCCAACACCGGCGCGGTGGACAGCGATGAGGGAGCCTGCGCGACAAACAGGTAGGGTTGAGCCTGAATGCGTTCAAGCAGTTTGGCGCGGGCGGCGGTGTCCAGTTGGCGGCCTTCCCAGTACGATCCGCCGGGCAAGATCGAACGCACGATCAACTCATCCAGATTGGCCTGCACATAATCGCAATCGCTGGGTTGACCGCACCACCAGGTCGGCAACGACGGCAGTTTCAAGTCCTCGCCCAGCAACTGCCGGCACAGCAGCGGCAGGAACGGGGCCAGACCGGGATTTTCGATGATGCCGCTGCCCAGCGCGTTGGCTAGAACTACATGACCGCCGCGCACCGCCTGGAGCAGGCCGGGAACGCCGAGCAGGGAATCGCCGCGCAGCTCCAGAGGATCGCAGAAAGCGTCGAGCACCTGGCGCAGCACCACATCCACCGGGCGCAATCCGCCGAGGGTTTTCAGCCAGACCCGGCCATCGCGCACCACCAGGTCTTCACCCTCGACCAGACTGAGCGACAGGTAGTTGGCCAGATAGGCGTGTTCAAAATAAACCGGGCTGTTCGGGCCGGGGGTCAGCAACACTACATGCGGATTTTCTGGATGGTGGCGGGCCAGTCCGGCCAGCGTGGCGCGTTCGGTTTCCAGAAAGCTGGCCAGCCGGCGCAACGGCGCATCGCGGTACAGCATCGGCAGCGCCCGCGCCAGGGTAATGCGGTTTTCCAGGGTATAGCCAGCCCCGGAAGGCGACTGGACCCGGTCGCCATAGACGCGAAATACGCCATCCGGCCCGCGTCCGAGATCGACGCCGTGAAAAATCAGCCAGCGGTGACCGTCCGGCAGCGAGCGGTGGCAGGCGTGGAGAAAGCCCGGATGGGCGTAAATCAATTCCGGCGGCAGCCAGCCTTGGCGAATCGCCAGTCGCCGGTCGTACAGATCGGCCAGCAGCGCATTCATCAGCCGCGAACGCTGCTCCAACCCCTCAGCCAGGCCGCTCCATTCCTCGCCGGTCATCAACAACGGAATCGGATCGACCAGCCAATGACGTTGCGACCCGTGCGGATCGTCATAGGTGTTGTAGGTGACGCCATCGGTTTGCAACAGGCGCTGGACTTCGCCATGCCGGCGTTCCAATTCTTCGCCGCCGATGTCTTCCAGGGCTTGGGTGATGGATTGCCAATGCGGGCGCAGCATCCCCGGCGCCGAGTACATTTCGTCATAGCCGGACGCAGGGATGGGATAATCGGCGATCAGAGTGGCGCTGGGGGGTTCGAGTTCTTCCGGGGAGACCAGTGCGGCTTGGGTCATGAAAATCTCTGCTGATTGGTGCGGCGCAGGCGATGAGCCAGCACCCGCATCACTTGAATAGCAAACAAGGGGGTGCGCTGGATCAGGGTCAAAAAGTGGGTGCGGCTGATCGGCGTGAGCAGACAATCGGTGCGGGCGATGGCGGTGGCGCTGCGCGGTCGGTCTTCGATCAGCGCCATTTCGCCGAAAATGTCGCCGGGGCCAAGCTGTTCCAGCAATTGCTCGTTGATTAAAATGTCCACAGCGCCTTCGATCACGATATATAAAACATCGCCTGGCGCGCCTTCCCGGAAAATAACCTGGCCAGCGGCAAAGGTTAGTGTTTCTTCGGTTTTGTTAAAGCAATGCGGCGTGTCCATGGGGAGATGCTCGTCATGCGGGAAATCGGCCTGGGGGACGGCTGGGCGTGGTTTGGCGGGTCAACCAGTCGAGCAGCAGTTTAGCCGACTTTAGCGGATTCGGCATAGCACGAGCGGAGGCGTCCCAGCGACTACCCAGCGCGAAGGTCCAGCGCAACCATGGCGCACCCACTAGCTAAAATGTCGTGTCTTCTGTGTGCTGGCTTGATGCGGTCTCCCTTTCCGAACAGCATGGTTCTCTGATGTTTCTTATCGCGTGACCGCGAATCGTTTTTAAGCCCGCTTCAATGCGGGTTTTTTATCCTATTATTTGAGTTTTTGGCTTGTTCTTTGCTAACAACTGTGTTTGTCTCTTCATCCTGGCGGTAGCGTTGTCCATCCATGAAAGGCTGCAACGCTGCGTATCTCATAGAAAAATAGAACATAGGCAAACTATGAAAGCCGTCATTCTTGCCGGGGGCCTTGGCACCCGCATCAGCGAAGAAAGCCATCTGCGGCCAAAACCGATGATCGAGATCGGCGGGCGGCCCATGCTCTGGCACATCATGAAAATCTATTCCGCCCACGGCATCCACGACTTTGTCATTTGCTGCGGTTATCGCGGCTATATGATCAAGGAATATTTTGCCAATTATTTCCTGCACATGTCGGATGTGACCATCGACATGACCCGAAATGCCATGGACGTTCATCATCGCCATGCCGAGCCATGGCGGGTGACCCTGGTGGACACCGGTTTGGAAACGATGACCGGCGGGCGGATTCGCCGGGTGCGGGAATATCTGCGCGACGAGACGTTTTGTCTGACCTACG
>JBDHRB010000099.1:0-7508 GCA_039807355.1 Candidatus Competibacteraceae bacterium | reverse complement strand
GAAATTGAAATTGGGCCGGCCTTCGCGCAATTCGCGGCCAAACTTGGCGCGCATCCCGGCTTCCGACAGATAGGTGATATGGCCGAGCATCCGGGCAATCATCAACCCCCGGCGCGGCACCACGCCAAAGTCATAGTAATGTCCGTGATGAAAGTCAGGATCGGACAGGATCGCCTGGCGGGCGACTTCGTTGAACGCGATGTTCTGCGCCGACAGCCGGGGCGCGGCGGCAATCGCCAAGACATGGCGCACCCGGTCGGGAAAGGTAATCGACCATTGCATGGCCTGCATCCCGCCGAGGCTGCCGCCGATCACCACTGCCCATTGCCGCACGCCGAGCCGGTCGGCCAGCCGCGCCTGACTGCGCACCCAATCTTTCACCGTGACGATGGGAAAATCCGGGCCATAGGGCTTGCGGTTGTCCGGGTTGATCGAGGTCGGGCCGGTGGAGCCTTTGCAACCGCCCAGATTGTTGCAGCACACGACAAAGAACTGGCGCGTGTCGATGGGCTTGCCGGGACCGATGCAGTTGTCCCACCAGCCCGGCTTGTTCACATCCGCCACGTCATGATAGCCAGCGACGTGATGATCGCCGGACAGGGCGTGGCAGATCAGTACGGCGTTGCTGTGGTCAGCGTTGAGCGTCCCATAGCTTTCATAGACGATTTCATAATTGACCAGCGTTTGGCCACAGTCCAGCGCCAGCGGTTCTTCGAAATGGGCGGTCTGGGGCGTGACCTGACCGACGGAATCGGGGGGGGAAAGTGCGGCCATTGTTCTCCTGACCGTGATGTTTTGTCCTTGGGGATGGGGCGAAAAAGCCGATCAAGTCTAATCGGCGGCGGGGTCAGGGGCAACCGGGCATGGCGACGGGATCACACGGCGTTTCAAAATCGCCGAGGCTGAGTTTTATCTTCCCACTTCTGCGCCTGTTGTTGATCGAGCAACAGGCCCAACTCGCCGTTCCGATAGGCGTGCGCCAACCGGCGGGCGGCATCGGGGTGAGCGCCGGTTGCGGCGGCGCTTTGTAATCCACCGCCGAACAGGCCTGAAAATTGCGTCATCGCGGGCGGTAATCAGCACATTGTAAGGAGCGGCCATGACTTATCGAGCGATTCGGGTGTTGCTATTGATCGGGTTGGTGTGGGCGAGCAGCGCAGGCGGCGCGGAGGTGTGCGCGACGCATGGGCGGATGACGCGGGCCATCGCTGAGGTACGGGCGGCGGGGACATCTGAAGCCGAAGCGCGAGCGACCTTGATTCCGACGCAGGCCCCGCCGGCAATCCGCACGCTGCTGGAATCGACCCTCGCCCTGGTCTACGCCAGTAACCAACCGCCAGAGGCCCTCGCCGCGCAGGCGGAAGCGTTGTGTCGGCAGGTCTTCCCGGCGGGGCCATGATTAAACCGTCATCAGCCGCGCTCCCTGATACGGATTAGGGCCGGGCGTGTATCCGAAAGCGGAAGCGCCCAAGCCGCCTTTCCATTGTTTTTGCCTCTGCCTGACCGCCCCGCGCATCGACCTGATTAACCCAAAACCGCGCCTTAATTCCAAGGCCGAGCGGACATTTTTAGCGACATTGCCGGCCAAGGAAGCGGCGCAAGTCGCGGGCAGCTTTGAGAAAAGACGGCGCATTTTAGAGGACAAGGAATCGCTCGAAGGGATTTACAATGCGGGCAAGGATGAGCTGTATAGGTAGAGAAGGATGGGGGATTTAGGAGACAATCCATTGATTGACCCCGCGCCATCCAGAAGCCCCTTGAAAATTACCACCCTGCCCAATGTTGAGATTTCTCCCAAACTGTCTGATCCGTTCTTGCAAGAAATCGATCAGGCCCTATCCGTGATTCCGGCGTGGGTGCTGACCACCGTAGAACAGCATGGAGATTCTTTAAAACTTTCGCCACAACTCAAGGAATTATTGCCTGAATTGAGCGGGAAACCGATCCCCGGCGATCCATCGGGTCGAATTTTCGATCAGTTACCCGGCTTGTACCATCGAGAAAATAAGATCATCGCTATTTTTGAGTCGGTCACCGACGAGGACTTTCCTTTCAGATCTATCAAAAACAACCGTGCTTCTGGCGTATTGCGCCATGAGATGGGTCATGCGCTGGATCGCGCCTTGGGAGGCGGGTCTGATCAACCGGCGTTTCGTCGGGCCTATGATCAGGATATTGCTGAAATTAATGACGAAGCACTCATTGACAATTATGCTTACTACCTAACCCGCAAAGGGCGCTCCGAACTGTTTGCTGAACTCTTTGCGGTGCTGCAAGGCGGTGGGGCTGATGAAAAAACTCGCAATATCAAACAGGTTTTTCCTGCTACTGTAGTGGCATTACAAGCCCTGTTGGAGAAAAAACCATGATCGCATTCATGTCGATTCGCCAAGATGGCGGCATTGGAATTATTGCAACCTTTGAAGACCCGGAAACTGGATGGGCTGGGGATCTGCGTAAAGAACTCAAACCTGGCCAAGGCATCGGCCAGTACACCTATGCCGAATTACGCGCCCATGGTAGCGGCGAGATTGATATTGATTTCAGCGCCCAACTCCAACCCCACCGCCAAGCCGCCTAATGCCCCTCCCGTAGCCGGTCATTATCGGCAATGCAACGCTGTACACCTTTGCGGGCCGCCTGACGGGCGCTGTCGCCCGCGTAACCGGGATCAGCGTTCAATCCCCGGCGGCTGGCGTTTTGGCGCGGCGATCCGCCAGCGTTTGTCACGGCTCGTCTCACCGGACAGCAAAGTAACCTGGCTTTTCGCCACGCCAAACAGCTCCGCCAGGAACGCCCGCAAATGGGCGTTGGCCTGACCATCCACCGGCGGCGCGGTGATGCGCACGCGGAACCGATCTTCCTGCAAGCCCGCCCACTCGTCGCGGCTGGCGCGGGGTTGCGCTCGCACCTGCACGATCAGATCGGCTCCGTCCCAGAGATAGCCTGCCGCCATTGCGTTAACGCAACCCGGTCCACAGGCCGAGAAAATCCTGCAACAGCAGGCTGATGAAAATCAGCGCCACAACGACCAGCATCGGCGACAGGTCCACCCCGGCAATCGGCGGCAGCAGACGCCGGGCCGGGCGCAACAACGGCGCGGTCAACTGCGCCAGCACCCGCGCCGCCGGATGATAAGGATCGGGATTGAACCAGCTCATCACCGCTTGAATGATGACACCCCATAAATAAATGTTGATCAGCAGCTTAAGCAACTCCAGCACCGTCAGCAGCAGCAGCCCGCCGACGCCGACCGGCTGATTAAGCAGCAGGGTAATCAACAGCATCTCGACCGCCTGCAAGATCAACACTAATACCAGCGCCGCCAAATCCAGCCCCCGGTAACCGGGAATCACCCGGCGCAACGGCAGCAGCGGCGGATTGGTGATGCGCACCAGAAATTGCACCAGCGGGTTGTAGAAATCAGCGCGCACCCATTGCAGCAAAAAGCGCAGCATCACCGCCAGGATGTAAAAACCGAACAGCGTCTGAATCAGGAAGACGAGGGCGGTCACAGTTGTCCCCCCAGCAGATTGCCCAGCTCTTCGGAACGGTGCCGCGCCGCTTCCAGCGCCTTGTTGACCAGTTCATCGAGTTGTTCGGTGAGCAGCGACGGCGCTTCCATAATCGCCAGTGAGGCAGCCAGCGACCGGGCAATCAGCCGATCCAGTTGTTCATCCTGAAAGACACTAATGGCCCGCTCGGTAGTGCCGCCCGGCGATGTCACCCCGGCGCGGAGCATGGCGACATTTTCCGGACTTTCCAGGGCCATTTTCGCCGCGCCAAAGGCGGTTTGCAGGGTCAGCAAGCGCGCCGTTTCCGGAGCCAGGCCCAGTTGCACCCCGGTCTTTTCCAGGGCTTCCATGAGCAGGAAGAAATAAGCCGGGCCGCTGCCAGACAGGGCGGTCACTGCATCCAGCATCCGCTCGCTGTCCACCCAGACCGTCAATCCCACCGAGCGCATGATCGACTCGGCGATCTGCCGCTGCGGCTCCTGAACAAAGGGATTGGCGAACAGCGCGGTGGCGCCGCTGCCGACCAGGGCCGGGGTATTGGGCATGGTGCGAACGATGGCCGCCTCATAGCCCAACCAGCGGCGCAAATCGGGTTCGCGCACTCCGGCGGCGATGGAGATAATCAGCGGCTGATGCGCCTGGGCGACTTCGGCCAGCGCCTCAGTGACCGGGCGCAGAACCTGCGGCTTCACCGCCAGCACCAACACCTGACCTTTGGCGGCGATCTCCCGGTTATCGGAATGGGTGTGGACACCGAAACGCCCGCGCAGCAGTTCGCGCTGGCCGGCGTCAGGTTCGGCAACCCAGAGGCGATCAGGATCAGCGCCACTCACCAGCAGGCCGCCGATCAGGCTGCGCGCCATGTTGCCGCCGCCAATAAAGGCAATAGGGAGTTCTTTCATCTGCGTCTCGAATGGAAAATGATCGGAAGGATTAGGGTTTAGCGCCCAACAGTTGAATCACCTGTTCACTGATGCCGGTGAGTCGATTGTCATCTTGATAGGCGGCATACACCCGTTGCTTGCGGGGCGGATCGAACTGCTGATACAGCGCGTAAGTGCCGGGCAAGGCGGTGCGCAGGGCTTGCTCGAAACCGGCCTGATCCAGCCCGGAGGCCATGCGTTCCGTCGGCGCTTCGCCCGCTGCGCTGGCTGGCGCGGTTGAACGCGGCGGCGTCGGACTGACGGTCAATTTCACCGCCTGACGCTTGGCTTCTTCTTCAATTTCGCGCAGATAAGAGTCATCCGCGCCCAGCAGCAACGGAGCAGCCAGCAATAACAAACCGATCAATCCAGCGCGGGCGGCGCAGGGAGGCAAGGGTGACCACATGGGAACAATCTCAGCGCAGAGCAACAGGGCGGCGTTCGTCGGATATAGCATACTGCAAAGCGTTGCGGCGCGATCCGAATAGCGCCGCGCCAATTCGCACCAAGGTCGCGCCTTCGGCAATCGCGGCTTCCAGATCATCGGACATGCCCATCGACAACACCTCCAGCCCGGCGCTGTTCAGCCGTTCCAGACACTCGCGCAACCGGGCGAAGGGCCGGCGTTGGGCGGCGAGATCGGCGGCTGGCGCGGGAATCGCCATTAAGCCGCGTAACCGCAGTCGGGGTAATGCCGCGACCGCCCGGACCGCATCCTCCAGTTCGGCTTCGGCAAAGCCATGTTTGCTGGGTTCGCGGTCGATGTTCACTTCCAGACAGACATTCAGCGGCGGCAGATGATCCGGACGCTGGGCGTTGAGGCGCTCGGCGATTTTCAACCGGTCCACGCTGTGCGCCCAGGCAAAATGCGCAGCGATGCTGCGGGTCTTGTTGGTCTGGATCGGCCCGATAAAGTGCCATTCCAGCTCCAATGCGGAAAGCGCAGCGATTTTCTCCAGCGCCTCCTGCACATAGTTTTCGCCGAAAGCGCGTTGACCGAGCGCGGCCAGCGCGGCAATCGCCGAGACCGGATGGGTTTTGCTCACCGCCAGCAGCCGCACCGAACCCGGCGGGCGCTGAAATTGTTGCTCGGCGGCGCGGATGCGCGCCTGCACGGTTTGCAAAGAGACGGCGAAATCGACGCTATCGACGCTCAAGTTTCACACTCCTGTCAGCCTGCGCACGGCGATCACGGTTTCACAGGATATAATGGAAATTCTGTTGCACAAGACCGTCTGCTTCGCGCTTTTTTTCTGGGTGTAATGGGAGCCGCTATGAATCTTGATGAATTGTTGACCTTTTCCGTACAGAACAACGCCTCAGACCTGCACCTGTCCGCTGGCCTGCCGCCGATGATCCGCGTCGATGGCGACGTGCGCCGTATCAATGTGCCGCCGCTCGATCACAAGCAGGTGCATGGGCTGATTTACGACATCATGAATGACAAGCAGCGCAAGGATTATGACGAATTTTTGGAGTGCGACTTTTCCTTCGAGATTCCCAAACTGGCCCGGTTCCGCGTCAACGCCTTCAATCAGGATCGCGGCGCGGCGGGCGTGTTTCGGACGATTCCCACCATCATCAAGAGTTTGGAGGAACTCGGCTGTCCGGCGGTGTTCCGCGATTTGATCGCTGCGCCACGCGGTCTGATTCTGGTCACCGGGCCGACCGGTTCCGGCAAGTCCACCACCCTGGCGGCGATGATCGACCATATCAACAAAAACGAATACGGCCATATCCTGACCATCGAAGACCCGATTGAATTTGTCCATCAAAGCCAGCGCTGCCTGGTCAATCAGCGCGAGGTGCATCGGGATACGCTGGGCTTTGCCGAGGCGTTGCGTTCGGCGTTGCGCGAAGACCCGGACATCATTCTGGTCGGCGAAATGCGCGACCGGGAAACCATCAGCCTGGCGCTGACCGCCTCGGAAACCGGCCATTTGGTGTTTGGCACCCTGCACACCAGCTCTGCGCCAAAGACCATCGACCGGATCATCGACGTGTTCCCGGCGGGCGAGAAACCGATGGTGCGCTCGATGTTGTCGGAATCGTTGCGGGCGGTGATCTCGCAGGCGCTGCTGAAGAAAAAGGGCGGCGGGCGCATGGCGGTGCATGAAATCATGGTCGGCATCCCCGCGATCCGCAATCTGATCCGCGAGGATAAAGTGGCGCAGATGTATTCGTCGATTCAAACCGGGGCCGCCTACGGGATGCAGACGCTCGATCAGGGACTGCTGGATCTGGTCAAGAAAGGCGCGGTCGCCCGCGAAGAAGCCATCACCTACGCCCAGAACAAGGCGTCGTTCAAGCAGCAGGCCTAAATACCGGCTGCAACTCCGCCCAGGGCCAGACTCTGGGCGACCACTCAGCCCTCGCGCTGATAAATCACTCGCCCTTCCCGCAGGGTGTGCGTCACCCGTCCCGGCAGCGCCCAGCCGATAAACGGGCTGTTTCGTCCCCGACTGCGCAGGCGCTCCGGCTCCAGCAACGCCTCCGCTTCAGGGTCGAAAACGCAGACATCCGCCGCTGCGCCGACGCCGAGCTGACCCAGTTCCAGCCTCAGAATTTGCGCCGGGCCGCAGGTGAGCCGCTCGATGATCGTAGTCAGCGGCAGCGCCCCTTCCTCGGCCAGACGCAGGCTTAACGACAGCAGCGTGTCCAGCCCGGAAATGCCCGGTTCGGTATCGCCCAACGGCCCCAGCTTGGCGTCCGGTTCGTGCGGCTGATGATCGGAGCAAATCGCGCTCAAAGCCCCGCTGGCCAAGCCGGCTCGCAACGCCTCCTTGTCGCGTAAACTGCGCAACGGCGGGCCAACATGGCAATGGCTGTCAAAGCCGGCCAGGTCTATCTCGGTCAGGTGCAGGTGATGCGCAGCCACATCGGCGCTGACCGGCAGGCCGTCGGCTCTGGCTTGAGCGATCAGCTCTACCGAACGGGCGCTGGACAATCGGCCAAAATGCACCCGCACGCCCAGATCGCGCACCAGTTCCAGGTCGCGGGCGATTCTGCCGGTTTCCGCCGCCGCCGGGATGCCCGGCAAGCCCATCCGCGTCGCTACCGGCCCTTCATG
>JBDHRB010000098.1:0-7658 GCA_039807355.1 Candidatus Competibacteraceae bacterium | reverse complement strand
TTACCAAAGCCATTGCTTCCCCCTAACTCCCATTTGTTCTCACAGTACGCACACCCTTAAAAAATAGGCCTAACGTTTGAGTTCACCCGCCTGCGAAAGCGGGCGAAGCCCGCTGTAGCAGGTCGGGTGCAACGAAGGGTTAGGCGGCAGTGGCGCTAGAGCTTTCATGTGCCCGCTGTCTTGCTCGGTTTGACCTTTACTCGTGCCCTATGCCCGCGTCCGCCGTGCGCGGTATAGAGGATCAGAAATAGGTAGCCAGCATTCGCCTTTTCAGCAATCTCGTCCGTTTGGTCTGCTAAGCCGATCCATTGGGCCCCGACCTCGAAGCGATACGGAATGCGTTGAGCCTGAGATGGCTCTGTGACGATGAATGCTTCCTTCGGTTTTCGGCGGATGACATACGCCCGCCACCAGGACTCGAAATACATCCCGCCCAGGTTGGTGATGGTTGTTGGCTGATCTCCGACATTCATTGCAGTGACTGAGATGTACGTCTTGGGATCTGGTATGTGACCACCCAGGATCTTCATGCCGGTGGACGCCGACACATCAATCTTCGGCCCCGAGGCTAGCCATTTGTATGCATCCCAGCCCAGGACGAACGTTGAGATGATCGCGGCATATGCGGCAATGCCAAGAGTCAGTAGTTCGTTCTGATTGAAGGTGTAGGGTGCCATGTGTCCGACTTTGCGCCGTAAGGCGATCAATGTCTCCTGCCGCCTAACGTTGGAGTTCACCCGCAGCCGGCAGCCGAAGGCTGACGGATGTCGGGTGCAACGACGGGTTGGGCGTCACTCGATGCGCAGGTTCTTAATGAGTTGCCAATTCGATTGCCCAGGGAAACGGCACTCCCAGAACACCCACCCATTTACCGGACTCTTGGTGACAGACACCGCAGCCGCGGAGGGCGAGGAGAAGCGCTTGCCATTGAGCACGAGCGCGCCTCCCTCGACGGTGGCGGCGTACTGCCTGCCCTTGTACTCGGCGCGAAGCACCGTGCCTGCGGGAAAGCGAACCCCCTTGGCGGTCCAGTCGCCTGCAGACACACCGTTCGGGCTAGCGGCATTAGCGGGGGCCTTCTTCAACCCCAAGAGTTCGCGAATGACGTCGTTGTACGTGACGTGCTCAGTGGCGCGCCGAACCGTGAGCTGCTTGTAAACCTCGAAGTCAACTTCGATCGAGTGCATACAGTTCTCCTGTCTCTGCGCGAGAGAGAATAGGAGAAAAAGGAGACCGCGTCAACCCCTTGACGGCACGCCCTCGAAAGGTAACGCCCAACGTCGAAGGTAACGGGCGCCCAAACGGCGGGCGAAGCCAGCTGTTTGGGCGTCCCTGTTGACCGCTTTGTTGGGCGTCAAAACTACTTTACTGTGAAACCAACGCATTTATTTTTGCGGCTAGAGGGCTTAAGTCGATGCCATTAGTTGATACTTGGTACATTACATGTTGTGGTTTGCGATGGGGTCGTGCCGCTGGTTGTATCCCTAGAAATCTCTCCAAGTCATCGGGGAACGTATCGATTCCGCCTGTGAACGCGTTAGACGCTGCTCTGATCGTCGCGTCAATGGGGGCGTGTCTCCCATTATCGCTATCGTAAAGGACGTAATGTCTGATTCCGAATTCGTGGAAGATCCGCATGAACCGGTGAATGTTGTATTTGCCTATGGTGTCTACAATAAACACGCCCTTGCAAGCTGGCAGCAATCCTTGGTCAAACATGTATGACAATAGTGCGGTCTCGGTAGGCCCCTCAACCAGCAAGACTTTTTCAGCAAAGAAAGCAGAGTTTCGCTTTTGATCCAACCAGAGCGCATATTTAATTGCGTCCATATCGATTTGAAGATCGTCAGGGTCAATCTGGATTCCTGCTGCGTGCCATGCTTGGGCATCCTGTTGATTCTCCGTTAGCACAGAATCAAGAGCTGATTTCGATATTCTGATATGCCTTTGTTTGGCAATCCTCACGCTGCAAACGGCAGATCGCTGTAACTTGTCGAATGCTATGAGTAGCGAAAAGTGGATTATGGGTTGATAGCAGTACCTGAGAAGTATCGATTTCGGCGAGAGCGCGCAAGTTGCTGTTTAGGATACTGACCTGTGTGGGGTGCAAAAACGCTTCTGGTTCCTCAAACAATATCCAAGTCAGTTCAGGTACGAAATCCTTCTTTTTGGGTGTCGGTTTCTTCGATCCATACTTGGCGGCCACCCGAATCAGCGTATAAATAACACTTCTTTGGAATCCTTGTCCGTAGGTCGAAATCGGTTGGGCTTTGTTCAACGACTCATCAACAATTTCGTGATTGATTAGACCTTTGATTACGTCGTCTACACCTACGGGGTTTATGTTCAATCTGAAGGCCGCCCCCCAATCGGATAGCTCAGTCGATATGTCGCTTTCGATACTTTGAAGCGAGTGACCTTCCGCGGTTGTCTCGGTTTTAATCGCTCCCTCGAATTGAGTAAACGAATCGCTTAAGGCTTGGTATGCTCCCGATTGCTCCATTACTTTCGAGAGCACGGCATTCACAAGGTCACGAAGGGCTGACGGGCCTGTTAGTTTTGTATGTTCGTCAATTTTTGATACAGCGGGTATATAAATTATTTCCCCAAACTTGCCCTGCCCTACGTTTTTAAAGCCATAGAAGCGCTCCTCGGACAATACTCCATTTATATAGGCGTAAGGCCCAGCACGTTCTTTGCCTTCTTTGTCGTTCTGGTCTGAGTGAAGATAGTTCCTGACTCGAAAAGTGCCCCTATCTGTTCGGTATTCGTCTTTTAGTGTTTCTAGTTCTTCTGGTGATGGCTTAAATTCGATTTCCACCCAAGACTCTTGATCATTAGCGCCCTTATGAGGCATGTCGCGAGTTGCGTCAAATTTAACGCCTTTTCCATAGAAAGCGCGGATCGCGTCAATGACAGTTGTTTTTCCAGCGTTGTTTACGCCTACAAGAAGTCCGCAATCTGCGAGCGATATGGTTGCGTCACAGATCGAACGAAAATTGTGGATTGCAACCTCGACTGCTTTCACAACGCCTCCATTTTTGTCGCCCAACGCCTAAGTTGAGGGGCCGCCGACGCGCGCAGCGCGGAGGGCACCCACCTGCGAAGTGAAGCGCCGCAGGTGGGCGGTCCCCTCGAACGCGGGGTTAGACGGCAGTTGACTGCCCCGACCAGAACGCATTGACACAAGATACGGCCGCGACCGGGCAGCGGGAAACGCCGGCGTTCGAACGGAGAACCGGCAGCGGCATGACGCTCGTTGTTGGCGTAACCACTGGACAAAAGCTGCTCGCATGGCCTGAGAGGCGTGGGACCTCATGCCGGAACAACCACTGCTGCACGGCATGGGATCGGATGCAACGAACTCGGCGACGGAGACACCCTCCAAAGCGAAGACACCGGCATGGGAGTGGGTGCGATCACCGAGGCCCAGGCCGGTGCGTCGATCGGGCACTGCAGCGATTGCGGGAAACGGTGATGCCGCCATGGCCCGAGGCTGCCGTCTAACGCCCGGCATCAGCGGGAGCCGGGTTTCTTGGCGATCCGCTGGATGCCGTTGTTCTGCGGTCTCAATCCTTATTCCGCCGTATGTGGTTGAATCCGGAAAAGTGCACCAGCCATTGCCAGCAATGCAAACCCATTTACAACCGCAGTTGGCAGTTGTTGTTTCCAAAGCAGAAAAACAATTGCAGCAACTGCCCCTGCTATGACAACAGGCGCAGAGACGTAGAGACTAAATCGCTCGGGCGGATGGGGCTGTCGAGACCAGATGTACACTGTACCTGCCGTCAAAACAGTTCCAAACAGAGTTAACAGGGAGGACAGGAAATTCATCCATTGCTCCAGCAGAGGCCAAGGGTTTTTGGTCACTTCTGATACCAAGCCATAGATAATGAAAACAACCCCAGCAAATCCCATGAAGTTAAAGAACTTACGAGCACAAATTGCGATTAGGGAGGTGGTCTTCGCTGGCGTTGGTTGGTCATTTCCTCGCTTCATAGCGTATGTTTCCATTCGCAGAACGTCTTTGCTCACCGGGGCCGCGCCTTCGACGCGCGTTCGGAGGACCGAAACCGGTTGTGGCGCGGGCTCCGGTGCAGCACCCCGTTAGACCGGTTTCGCTTGGCTCTATCCGCCCTCCGCGCTTCCGGCCTCCCCCGGTGGAACCCGCCCACCGCGCCGGGCGAACGGTCCAGCCGGGGTTTGTCCGGGCTCTTCGTTACCGCGATGGATTTCCTGTCGTAGCGAGTCCATCCCATTCCCGGTATCCCCGCGTCGTTCGCGGCCCGCCCGGTCCTAACGGGGCGCGAGTTGAGCGTCATCCCGCACGGAGCGGACCAGCCGCCCTTTCCACTGAGCCTTGGAGTTCCCGGTGACTGTGGTGGGCGGCTGGGACGCGAGTACGGGACGACGAAGTCGCCGCGAAGCGGTGATGCTCGAACGAGGGTTCGACGGCGCTTTGCGCCGAGAACCCGAAGTTCGACAACTCGCGCCCCGTTCGTCGGCGCGAAGCGCCGACGAACGATTCGAAGTGAGCGGCGCGCGCCACGATGCCCGCCATAGCGACGCCGCATTTCGCGCGTCCGCCTCGACTGACCTGTTAGGCTGATAGCTGCACATGCGAACCCTCGCGCTGGCAGAACGGTGAACGCTGCCACAGCGTAAGCCTTGCGCTCGGGGCTTGCAACTTGCGACGACGATGGCCGGAGTGAAGGAACCGCCGTGCGCGGCGACGCGTTGGTGTTCGAATGTCGCGACATCGGCGGCAGAAGGGGCCGGGCCGGAGAGCCGCGCGGGACGGGCACTTTCAGGCATGCTGCTTGAAGAAGGGCGAGTGTAGGCCTGGGCGATGATGGTTGTTTCGCGATGCCCTAGCGGTGCCCACTCTGGCACGGACACTCCCGCAGCAAGCCTAACGCCCAAGTTCACCCGCAGCCCTGACGACGCGAAGCGGCGGCTGGGGCGTCGGGTGGAACCGCTAGTTGGGCAGCATCTATAGGCCCAGATCAACGAGGGCCTTGTCGCTGGACCAGTAGCCGCCCGAGATTTTTAAGTTGTAGCGCTTGCCGCGCGGAACGTCAAAAACGATGTATCCCCTTTTCTCCACACTTGGGTTCAGGCTATCGAGGACACCGATACTTCCATCAACCGACCATGCTTTGCTGCTCGTCTCATATTCAGCACCGTTTTCGTCTATTAGCTTGAAGGGTGCAATTGTTCTGGCCTTTGTATCATCATTGCGAACGGTAAGATCAACGAACAGATATACGGCATCAGGTGGTTGATTGAGGTATTGGTTGTCACTGAGTTGATTTCGGTAAAAGGCTTTCCATACAGCGTATGACGTATACCCTACATGTGCCGTTTCTCCAAGTTTGTAGCTCTTGGTTGTGCCTTTAACCGTGGGTGATGCTGCGCCTGGTACCGAGGTGCCACTACTAGAGTTGTTTCCTAGACTCCCGATATAACCAATAAGCCAAAGCCCCGCAAATATGGCCACTATCCAGGTAAATAGCGACGTTTTCTTCTTGATCGGAGCGCCGCACTTAGGGCAGCTACCCGCCTTCTGACTTACTTCCTGACCGCATTCCTTACATTTCACCAGCGCCATATTTCCCCCTTTGGTTGTGATGATGCCCAACGGGGCGCGAGTTGAGCGTCATCCCGCACGGAGCGGACCAGCCGCCCTTTCCACTGAGCCTTGGAGTTCCCGGTGACTGTGGTGGGCGGCTGGGACGCGAGTACGGGACGACGAAGTCGCCGCGAAGCGGTGATGCTCGAACGAGGGTTCGACGGCGCTTTGCGCCGAGAACCCGAAGTTCGACAACTCGCGCCCCGTTCGTCGGCGCGAAGCGCCGACGAACGTTGGAGTTTACCCGCATGTGGCAGCCGGCGAAGCCGGCTGACGCATGTCGGGTGCAACGACGGGTTAGGCCACATCGATTTGGCTAAGGCGGCAGAATTAGGGCGCCGAGGCCGAGGAGAGAGGAGGCTACCTTGCCGCAGGCGGTCGCGACGGCTACGGCTAGCACGTGATAGGCGATCTCTCGACCGCGGCTGCGCGACTCCTGGAAACTGCTGTAGTCGGAAGTCGAGGGATCTGTGAGAAGGAGAAATCCAGGCGAGCGATACAGGCGAAGATAGACTGCAACTAAGGCGCTTAACGTCGCTAGAAAGACAAGAATCACAACGGCAGTGACGAATGCTTGGCGAAGTCCCGAGTTGTGGAGTATGGGGCGATCGAAATCACCGCGCTCTATTCGGCTAAAGACGTCTTCCATCTCCGGCGCGAAGTAGTCTAGGCTGCGTAGCCTGCCGATGAGACTCTCCGTCACACGTGCGTTCTGATGAGATAGAACGTAGAGAACGAACGTGTACTGTGCGAGTACCTCAGCCTTTCTGCCCGATTCTGCTTTGCCCACGCCCCTGGAGAGCGCGTAGGCGATCTGCTCATCGGGTGAGAAGTAGTCTTCGGCGGCTCGACCTGAGGCGAGGTAGAAGCCCCCTAAGCCTAGGCTCAAGAAGAACGCGATCGTCAGCAACGGCGAGCGCAGGTGTTTGGAGTACCACTGCGACGCCACGTAAAGAACGGAGTATCGAACAGCAATCTTTTCGAGTTGATTGCGAAAGATGGTCAGCACTTCGTTCGCCCAGAGTGCGCTGGTGTGCTCAATTCGCACTGCAGCGGTGGTCTCTGGGACGGTGCGTTTCGACCCATCTGTTGTCAGATCCAGTCTGACGACTTGACGCTGAAGAGGGCGCTCGGAGCCAAGATCCATGAGAACTTCCCAGCGCATGGAGAAGGCTGTTGCCTTAACATTATTGTGTTCATAGAGCCGCTCTAGGCTGGCAAATGTGTTGATGCTCCTGTTGGTGCCATCGGAGTACGACACCTCAGCGGAAAACAGACTCAGCGTCGCGCGGCTTGCTGTACTTATCTTGTACTGCAGCAAGTGGTGAAACTGAGCAAGATCCTCCTTTCGGGCCACGAACGCGAAGTTCTCCGCCCATTTGAGTTCCTCCTTTGGGCCCATGATGTCTTCCAGAATCTCGACGAATCTGGCTGGGCTCACCGAGAACCGGATCTGATCTTCTCTCCGTTGGATCTTGCCCAACTCGCCGGGCTCCTCGTCTCCACCAATTTGCAACTTACTCATAGCGTCTCCTAGTGCGGCGCGTCGCTTGTAGCGTGTATTGTGTGTGGCCTAACGGTTGAGCTGAGGCGACCCCGCCGGTGGAGCGGCTTGGCCGCGGAGGGCATGATAGTAGACGGGCCCGTAGCGGCCAAGCCGCGTAGCCGGTGGGGGTCGCCTCGAGCGAAGGGTTAGGCACCGCGAGCCTCGCTGGCGCCGAGACCGAACGCCGCAACGGCATTCTCGAGGGCAGCGCCACTACCGGCGCTTCCAGCGCCGGGCCGAGACGTCGGCATGAGACTCCTTCGCGCCACGGCAAGCTGCCCCGAAGGCGGTAAAGAGGGGGCGCAGCCGGAGGCCCCCAGCCGGGCCGCGGCACGACGCCGTGAATGCGCGGCCAGTGGCCGCGAAAGACGGTGGAGCAGGCGAAACCTTGCCCATGCGTGTGCCTAACGTCTTTGCTCACCGGGGCCGCGCCTTCGACGCGCGTTCGGAGGACCGAAACCGGTTGTGGCGCGGGCTCCG
>JBDHRB010000097.1:0-7660 GCA_039807355.1 Candidatus Competibacteraceae bacterium | reverse complement strand
CAGAAAACCCTGATTGTGAGGTCAGGAATCCCCGTCGTTTACGGCGGGGAGGAGGTCAACATGCCTCCTGACCGGCTTGATACGCGGCGCTGGCGATTTCTTCCAATTCGGCCTCCTCGCGCATCATCTGCTCGCGCTGCGCTACCGCTTGTTGCGCCGCGACAAATTGATCGAATTTTTCCCGCGCCCGCACCGCCGCCTGATGAGAACGCCGCGCTTCCTCCAGTGCCTTGCGCGCATCCTTCAGACGTTTTTCCTCATCGAGAATGCGCCCTTCCAGCAACGCTTGCTGCTCGCGCAATGCGGCGATCCGGTGGTTCATCTGCTCGATAATGCGCAGCTTGACCGCTTGCCCTTGAATCTCGGCAAACCATTGTTGTTCCTGAAGAATACGGCGCTCTTGAAAATGTTGCACCGCATCCCGCGCCTGCTGCGCCGCCAAAGTCTGTTGTTCAACCCGACGCTGTTGCAGGCGCAGCGCCTGAGCGGCGTTTTGCTCCCGATAAACCTTGATGCGCAGCAATTCGTGATGCATTGAAAGCGCCCTTTAAACCAAGCGTTGCAGCGCCTGCACGGTCTCGGCAAAGCTGAGTTTTTCCTGACCGCTCTGGCGCAGAAAGGCCCGAATCGCGTCGATTTTGCCCAGCGCCTGATCCGCCAGCGCGTCGCTGCCTTTTTTATACTCGCCGATTTTCACCAGCAGCTCGACCTCTTCATATTTCGCCATCAGTTCCCGCACCCGATTTGCTGCGGCGCGATGCTCCGGCTGGACAATCGCGTTCATCACCCGGCTGACGCTGGCCAGCACGTCAATCGCCGGGTAGTGATTGGCCGCGGCCAGTTTGCGCGACAGAATGATATGGCCGTCCAGAATCGAGCGAGTTTCATCAGCGACCGGCTCGGTCATATCGTCGCCTTCCACCAGCACGGTATAAAGGGCGGTGATAAATCCCTTGTCGGACTGGCCGACCCGCTCCATTAAACGCGGCAGCATGGCGAATACCGAGGGCGGGAAACCCCGGCGGGTGGGCGGTTCGCCCGCCGCGAGACCGATTTCACGCTGGGCGCGGGCAAAGCGGGTCACCGAGTCCATCAGCAATAACACCCGCTGGCCCTGATCGCGGAAGTATTCAGCAATCGCAGTGGCGACATACGCGGCCTTGGCGCGCTCCATCGAGGGCCGATCCGAAGTGGCGACGACGATCACCGATTTGGCCGCGCCTTCCGGGCCGAGATCGTGTTCGATGAATTCGCGCACTTCGCGGCCCCGTTCGCCAATCAGCGCCAGCACCGTCACATCGACCTCCGCGCCCTTGACCAGCATCGACAGCAGGGTGCTTTTGCCGCCGCCCGCCGCGGCGAAAATGCCCAGGCGCTGCCCTTCGCCGCAGGTCAGCAGACCATCGAGGACGCGCAGACCCAGCGCCAGCGGTTGATTGATGATGCGCCGCGACAGCGGATCCGGCGCGTCCTGATAGACCGGATAGTAGTCCTCGACCGGCAAGGGGCCGTGGGCGGCGACATCGAGCGGCTCGCCCATGCCGTTCAGCACCCGACCGAGCAGCCCCGGCCCGACCGGAACCATTTGCATTTTGCCGGTGGGAATCACTTCGGTATTGGAGGACAAGCCGTACAGATCGCCCATCGGCGTCAACAACGCTTCCTTGCCGGCAAAACCGACCACCTCGGCCTTCAGTTCGAACGCCTCGCCCGGATTGCGCAACAGGCACAATTCACCGATCTTCGCTCCCGGCACCATGGCTTTGATGATGGTGCCGGTAATTTGCGTGATCCGCCCGCGAATCTGCAAAAGCTGCACTTCTTCCAGCGATTCGGCCAGCAGGTCAGTGATATAGCGCAATCCGGCAGGTTGGGCGGCCATGTTCAACAGGATCGGGCGGTTGCTGTTGGAAAATCGACAATTGCTATTTTTTTGAGCATTGAGCTTATCAGGTCTTGCGCGAAAGAACCCGTCTTTGATGGCGGGGGTGGAGAGCGCACCGCGCTTTGCGCGGTCACGTTGGAGCGCGTTGTTGCTCAATATACTGGCGCAATACGTCGATGAATGGGCGGTGGCATGGGGATATTGAATGGGCGGTGGCGTGGGGATATTGAATCTCTACGGGTCCATTCCCCGCAGCTTGCTGCGTACCATCTCGCTTTTGATACCCCGCAGCTTGCTGCGGGGTCGTTCATTCTCTACGGGTCCATTCCCCGCAGCTTGCTGCGTTCTTTGGTAACCGAATACCCCGCAGCTTGCTGCGGGGATTTTTATTGGGCGGTGGTTGGGTAGAGACAAGGCATGCCTTGTCTCTACAACCCACCCCTATAACCTGCAATCACCCTATTAATCCCGTCATTCGACCCGTCCGCCTATCCGCCCATCCGCCTAGGGCATTGCCCTGGGCTAACATTGAAGGAATCCATGGATAGATGACGACCCCGCCGGTTTAAGCCATTGCATAGCGACTCGATGGGCAACGCCTCTCGCGTTCGCTCATCGGCGCTGGATGATTCTGTTGCGCCATGCTTCGCGCTAGGATCGGTATCGGGTTAGGGTATGCGGTTAGGTCAAGAAGACCCGGAAGAGCCTGTAAAACCCGCCGGGCGGAAGTTGCAAACGCACACTAGGGGCGGTAGGTCCCGAAGTTAAGCGCGTGGAGTGGCACAGCCCACCTGTCGGTCCGCCGGCGGGGCTACGAGGAAGCGCGAATGAGCCAGACGAATGAGAGCCTCGGTAGCAGCAGGGCGAAATTCCGTCATGGCGCAACTCTAAGAGGTGATCCGCGCTGTATGTCCAACCTGATTCAGACTGATGTGCCGGGAACCGCCGGTTTTCACGCTAACGCCGCAAGCTGGTCGGCCCCGGAGGCGCTGGAAGGTCGCTATCGCGGCGAGCGGGTGGTGCAACTCGATACGCAGACTTCCTTGTTGCAGGACGCCGCCGAGGAACTGACCTTCCAGTTTGGCGAGGGCGAGGAGAAAACCTTGGCCAAGCGCGAGATCGGCGAGACAGAGAAAAAGCCGGGCGCTGAGATTGGTACGGTTCAGCAGGTACTGGGCAAACTGGGCGATTTGAAAAAGAGCGTTCTGGATCGGGTGTTGCAAATTCTGATGATGCGGATGCGCATGGGCGATGCACTGGATTTGCGCTATCAAGTCCGCCAACAGTTGCCGGAGCCGGGTCATCAGTATGCGGCGCTGTTGGCGCTGGGCGAACAGTTGCGCGAACAAGGCGCGCCCGCCGCGCAGTTAGAGGTTGTGGCGGCGGCGTTGCGCGAGCTGGAACAGGACGAAGGGCCGGCGATTCGCGCTGCGCTGAATATTTCGCAAACCGCCGCTGAATTTGCCGGCGCCGCGCTCGGCGATGTGCAGGGCTTGCGCAATACCTATCGGGATGCGGTGCTGGATTCTCAAGACCTGGGACAAACCTTGAACCACCTGATCGAACGCTATGGCGATGCGCAACTGCCGCAGAGTCTGGCCTATCTGATCAAGGCGCTCGGCGCGGATTTAGCCGCTGATGGCGCTTCGATTGACCGGAACAAGCTGCATACGGCGCTGAACGATCTTTATCGTCTGGAAGTGTTGACCGGCCTGCTGGAAGATTGTGCGGCGCTGGTGCAGCGTTATCAGGCCCCCGGCAACTTTTTCCGGGGCAGCGAGCTGCTCCGCGAAGTGCTGGATTGGCAGAGAAGTCCCTGGCTGCGTCCTGAACTGATCGCCGCCCTGCCCGGAAAGCTCGGCGTGCGCGAGGTCGGCGCGGAGATCAACGTATTGCGTGAGTTCAAGGAGCTGGCGCGGATGATTCCACTCAAGGCCTACGCCGAAGCAGAACAGCGTCCCCGCCTGCTTGAGACCATTCAGCAGGCGCTGGACGCGGCGATTGAACGCGAGGAGGAAGCGGAATGAACCCGATCAGCGCGGCATTGACCGCGTTTGGCCGCAATCTGGGCCTGACGGATTTTCGCTGGCCGGAAGCGTCAGGCGTGGCTGCGTTCGCTTTTGACCAGCGCGGCACCCTGTATGTAGAAACCCGCGATGAGACGGTGTTGCTCTACCTGAGCCGGGAACTGGCTCGACATCAGCACCGCCTGGAGTGGCTGAAAAACGCTTTGCGCCTCTGCCACTATCAGCATCAGTGGCCGTATACGGCGCAGGCCGGCCTGCGCGGCGAAACGCAACTGGTATTTTTGGTGCGCTTGCCGGCCCGACAGGTCACGTTGCCGGAACTGGAACAGGCGCTGGAGTTGTTGACCCGCCTGCATGAGCGGTGTGCGGCGGTGGCCTAGTGTCGCGGAATTTTTGCAGAGGATTTTCAATATGGATCAGCCGATTAAAGGTTTTTCCCCGCATCTGGGGCTGGAGCAGATTGATCGCTACGATGGTCAGGCGCAGGGCCTGCCGGCGCAGCGCGAGGCGCAATTGACCGGCGAGCCGGTGCGGCAGCGGGTGCAGGATTTGTTCGATCCGCAGTCACTGGATCAAACCCTGCGGCGTTTTATTACCACCCATCCCGAAGACCCGACGATGCTCGCCCCGGCGCGATTCAGCGCACTGGTGCAGGACTGCGCCGAGGAACTGCGCGTCCTGGCTGAGGCTGAGAGTCATCCAGTTTTACAACAGGCCAGCGCCTTGCTCAGTCATGACCAACAGTTGCGCGACCTGCTGACCCACTATCGCAGCGCGTTGACCCAGGCTTGAGCGGCGCTTTATGTGGCGCAAGGAACAGACGGAAACCCTGCTGATTCTGGCCGAGGTCTATCTCGACCAGGGACAGCCGGAGCAGGCGGCGATTTTACTTGAGGCCCTGCATTGGCTGGAGCCGGATAGCGTTCCGGTGTTGCGGGCGTTGAGTTATGCGCTGTTGCAGGCTGGCCGCACTGAGGAGGCGCTGGCGGCGCTGGACGCCCTGTTGCGCCGCGACGCCGCCATGCCCGCTCAGGCCCCGGCGCTGTTGATGCGCAGCAAGGCGCTGTGGGCGCTGGGTCGGGCGGCGGAAGCGCAAGAGAGTTGGCAACGCTATCTGCAACTTGGAGCGCCGGCGTGAGTCGCGGTCGCGCCCAGGCGGTGCTGCACGCCGTCACCCGGCGCAGCGATGTGCTACTGGCGGTTTCGGTGGTGATGATCCTGTTCATGATTATCGTGCCGCTGCCGACGCTGGCGCTGGATGCGCTGATCGCCGTCAACATGACCAGCGGCATGATCCTGTTGATGGTGGCGGTGTATATCCCCTCGCCGCTGGCGTTTTCAGTCTTCCCGGCGATTTTGCTCATCACCACCCTGTTTCGCCTGGCGCTGAACATCAGCTCGACCCGGCTGATCCTGCTCCAGGCCGACGCCGGCGAGATTATTCTGGCCTTTGGCGAATTTGTGGTCGGCGACAATTTCGTGGTCGGGGCGGTGCTGTTTCTGATCATCACCATTGTCCAGTTTGTGGTGATTACCAAGGGCGCGGAGCGGGTCGCCGAGGTCGGTGCCCGGTTCTCGCTGGACGCCATGCCCGGCAAACAGATGAGCATTGACGGCGATATGCGCGCCGGTTTGATTGACATGGAAGAAGCCCGGCGGCGGCGCAACGGGGTCGAGAAGGAAAGCCAGTTGTACGGCTCGATGGATGGAGCGATGAAATTCGTCAAGGGCGACGCGATTGCCGGGCTGATTATCACTGCGGTCAACCTGATCGGCGGCATCGCCATTGGTACGCTGCAACAGGGCATGGATGCGGGGACCGCGGTCCAGGTGTATTCGATTCTGTCGATTGGCGATGGTCTGGTGTCGCAGATTCCCGCGCTGCTGATTTCTATTACCGCCGGGATCATCGTCACCCGGGTCTCGACCGATGAAGACAGTAATCTGGGCGCGGACATCGGCCAGCAAGTGCTGGCCCAGCCGAAAGCGTTGCTGATCGCCGGCAGCCTGCTGTTCCTGTTTGCGGCGATTCCCGGATTTCCCTATCCGGTATTTATCCCGCTGGGGCTGATCCTGCTGGCGGTGAGCTGGACCTTGATACGCATCAAGCAGGCGGAAATGGCACTGGCCGCCAGCGACGCCGCGCCGGCCATGGCCCCCGCCGGACAATCAGCGGCCCAGGCGGCGAAGCGTCGTCCCGGCAGTGAAGATGAATTTTCCCTGACCGTTCCCTTGTTGATTGATGTGGCGGCTGCGCTGGAGCCGGCGATTAAAACCGGGGAATTGAATGAGGCGCTGATTCAGGTGCGCCGGGCGTTGTATCTGGATTTGGGCGTGCCGTTTCCCGGCATTCATCTGCGCTACAACGCTCAGTTGAGCGATGGCGCTTACCAGATTCTCCTGCAAGAAACGCCGATGGCCCAAGGGCGGTTGCGTCCGGGCTGGCTGTTTTGCCGCGAGGAGCCGGAGCATTTGAAAATGCTTGGCATCGCCTTTGAAACCGGCGAACGCTTTCTGCCCAACGCGCCGACCCTGTGGATCGCCGACCAGCAGCGCGAGACCTTGCGCAAGGCCGGGATTTCCACTTTGGACCTGGCGCAGGTGCTGACTTTTCATCTGTCGTTTGTCTTGAAGAAATACGCCGGGGATTTTCTCGGCATCCAGGAAACCCGCTATTTGCTCAGTCAGATGGAAGGGAGCTATGGCGAACTGGTCAAGGAAGTGCAGCGGGTGCTGCCGATCCAGAAGATGACCGAGATTTTTCAACGTCTGGTTTCCGAGGAAATTTCCATTCGCAATCTGCGGGCGATTCTGGAGGCGCTGGTCGAGTGGGGGCAGAAGGAAAAGGACACGGTGTTGTTATGCGAATACATCCGGGGCAGCCTGAAGCGGTATATCAGCTACAAGTACAGCAGCGGCCAGAATATTCTGCCGGCCTATCTGCTGGCCCCGGATGTCGAGGAAAAGATTCGCGGCTCGATCCGGCAAACCTCAGCCGGCAGTTATATGGCGCTGGACCCGGCGACTGCGCAACGCTTCGTCGCCCGCGCCAAACAGGCAATTGGCGCGTTGCGTCAAGGCCGCAGTCGTCCGGCGATTGTGGTGTCGATGGACATCCGCCGCTATGTGCGCAAGCTCATTGAAGCGGAGCTGTATGAAATTCCGGTGCTGTCCTATCAGGAGTTGACCCAGGAAATCACCGTGCAGCCGCTGGAGCGGATTACTCTGTAGCGTTGCTCGGCGCTGGATGGAAAAAAATCGCCAGCGCCTCAAGCAACCGCGCTTGTTCTTCGGCCATTCCCGGATAATCGAAGTGGCCGGCTTGTAAGACGAACAGCTCTTTATCCCCGGCCAGCGCGTTGTAAATGGCGAACTGGCCGGGCGGCGGCACGGCGGGATCGAAACCGGCGGCGGCGATGTGCAGCGGAATGCGCAAATGCCGGGCGGCGACTGCCGCATCGAAATAACGCAGGGTTTCCAGAGCCTGTCCGGTGCGGCGTTGATAAGCCCGCACCGCCTCGCCGCTGCCGACGCAGCGACAGGTCAGGCGCAAGGGATGATGACCGAAGCTGGGTACGTTCAAATGGGCGCGATGAAAACGCTCATCCCACGGTAAAGCCAGCGCACCGACCCCGCCGCCAAAGCTGATGCCGAGGTAATCCAGGCGTTGCGCCGCTGTCGGGAACAGTTCCAGCAGGGCTGAGGCGGCGCACCAGACCGTATCCGCCGCGCAGCCGCCGATAATGTA
>JBDHRB010000096.1:0-7752 GCA_039807355.1 Candidatus Competibacteraceae bacterium | reverse complement strand
GGCGCTCCCTGAATTGCTGGCGCTGGCGCTGGCGGCAATCGGCGCACCGCTGATACTGCCTTGCGGCGATCCGGTGATATTGACGCTCCAGCCGTTATAGGTAATGGCGTTGCCGCTGGTATAAGGCTGTCCGGTCGCTAATGTCGTTCCCGCCGTTAGATCGAGGATGTCGAATGTATTGGCGCTGGTGAATTGAATCCTGACGGTATTTTGCAGTGCGGGATTGGCGGCGTCGGTCACTGTGCCGGACGAAATGCTCGCCCCGCCGAGATTGTCCGCTTGGGCGTTGGTGATGATCGGTGCGGCAGCCGCGACTTTGCGCGGATCAGTCACGTTTAATTCAAAGCTTGGTGCGCCATAACGGGTGGGTTCCAGCAGAAAACGGTCGCCTTTAGTCAGCGAACCGCTGGTCAGAGTGAGTTGCAGTCCATCCTTTTCTAACTCGGTATTTAATGCAGCTAAATTGCCGCTGGCGAGGATGGTTTTTTGATCGGACAGGCGGGTCGCCGTGTAATTAGCGCCGTCGTAGCTGATTTCATAGTCGGAACGAACCAGCTTGGTCGAGTCGGTCACCGTGGCGCTAAATTCTGCGTTGCTGGTCTTGTTGTTATTGGTATGCGCCCAGATTTTCGGGCTGCCCACCTTGAACAGCGCCGCGCCCATTTCGCCATTCAAATCCATGCCTTTTTCATGCTGCGCATTAAAGGTCTCGGCCAGACCGATGGCCAGCAGTCCCAATGCATCCTGGGCCGGATTCAGAATAGTCTTGCGGAACTCGAAATAGCCGCCCAGCTCGCCGTTGGTGATTTGACGCTCCAGATCGCTGCCTTCCGCCTGACCTTGCAGACGCACAGTGATTGCCTGCGGATCAAACCCGGATTGCACGGCTTCCAGTTGATAAGCATTGACGCCCACCACCAACGGCTGGCCGCTGCCCATGAACACATTGAGACTGCCATCGTCCTGGGTCACGACCTGAATCCCGACCTTTTCCGACAAATCGGCCAGCATCCGGTCCCGGTTATCGAGCAAATCGTTGGGCGGAATTTTTGCTGCGCCGGTCGCTTGGGCGATGTCGCGGTTGATTTTAGCGATGCCGGTCGTCAAATCATTGATCGCAGTCACCGCGTTGCGAATCCCGGTATCGACCGAATCGCGCAGACTGTTCAAGGCGTTGTTGATATCCTGAACCCGGCTGGTCAGGGTCTGCGCTTCATCGAGAAACACCTGGCGGGCCGGGATCGAGGCCGGGGAATCCGCCAAATCCTGCAACGAGCCGAAGAACGCTTCCAGATCAGGGGTTAATCCGACGTCGGTATCGCCGAGCAGGGCGCTCATCTGTCCGGTCAGGTTGTTCAGGGTTTCATACTGGCTGACGCCGCTGCTATGCCCGCGCACTTGTTTGAGTACAAATTCATCGACGGCGCGGGTGACGCTTTGCGTAGTCACCCCGGTTCCCAAGTAGCCAAAAGCGTATTTTTCCGGCGTCGCCGTGCCCATATCGACCCGTTGCCGGCTGTAGGAAGGGGTATTGACGTTAGCGACATTATGTCCGGTCGTCGCCAATGCGGTGCGGAAGGCGTTCAGCCCGGTGACTGCGGTGCGGAGAAGATCGACCATTGCTGTGTTCCCTTGCGGGCCTCCCGTCGTAACTTAGCTCTTCTTCGAGGTTATCGGCCCGGCGTCGGCTGACTTTAGCGAGCCAAGCGCCTGATCGAACGAGGGGCCGTTCATTAACCCCTGAATTTTTTTCGCGTAATTCGGATCGGTGGCGTACCCGGCCTGTTGCAGGGCGCGCAGATAGGCCGCGCCATCCTGAACTTTGGTCAGCGCCTCCTGATAGCGCGGATTGACCTGGATAAAATTCACATAGTCGTTGAAGCTTTCGCTGTAGGAGCGATAGGCGCGAAAACCATCGCGCTGCCGCACCGGCGAGCCGTTGACGAATTCCAGGGTGGAGTTGACCACCCGTTCACCCTGCCAGCCCCGGTTGGCCTTGATGCCGAACAGGTTGTAACTGCTGCGACCATCGGCGAAGCGCGGTACGGATTTGCCCCAGGCGGTTTCATGGGCGGCCTGGGCGATCAACACTTCCGGGGTGACGCCAAGCTGGCGGGCCGCATCCTGGGCATGGGGCCACATTCGCCGTACAAAAGCGACCGGGGAGGACGGTTCATAGGGCGCGTCATCGACCGGATAGGCGTTCCGGTTTGCAGCGGGCGTAGTAAACGGCGTCGGTTGTGCGGCGCTGGCGGATGACGGCATTCTGACGCTGGCGCGGATGCGCTCGACCTGGCGCAACGCTGCCAGCGGATCACCCAGCGATGTCGGCGATGTTGGGGGAGTTGGCGCAGCGGCCTGATCGCCCGCCAGTTGTCGGGCAATCGCGTCGCCCAGGCCGAGTTGACCTTTCTGCGCCAAGGTCAAGGCAATCTGCTGATCGAACATGTCGCGGTAAAGCCGGGTCTGGTCATTATCCAGCAGGCCGCCGTCGCCGGGGCTGGCGTCGCGCATACTCTTCAGCATCATCTGAATGAACACCGCTTCAAACTGCTTGGCCGCCTCGCGCACCGCTTCCGGGGAGTTCTGTTGCGCCTTGCGCCGCAGATTCGACAGTCCCTGAAGATCGGTATAGACAAAGGCGGAGTCAGTAGCGGCGACCATGGCCGGTCTCCTAGCGCATCCGGGCCTGAATCTCGCTGAACCGGCGAATCCAGGGCTTGAGGGTGGAGGATTGGGCGGCGATTTGCGCGGCGACAGTCTGCGCGGCAGTGAAATCCGCGTAGTCGCCGACGACCAGCGAATACCACGGGCCGGAACGGCTGGCGGTGACAAAATAAGCGGATGGCGCAGCTCCGGCGACTGATCCGGCGATTTCCCGGAGTTTGGCCATGTCCTTGCCGCTGTAGAGCTGCACGGTGTAACGCTTCGGGTCGCGGCCTTTCAGCCAGTCCGGTTCCAGCAGTGCGCCCGGCGCGGCGGTTGGCGTCGCCGGCGGAGTTACAGCGGCCAGATTGGCTTCGGCGGAAGCGGGTTGCGGCGGCGCGGGTTCCGGCTCCAGTTCGATGGGCGGCGGAATATTCGAGATCATCGGGTTGTGGGGCGGCGCCGGAAGCGTCTGGGTTTCCGGACTGGGCGGTGGTTTAGCGCCGCCGCCACGCGCCTCGATGCTGGGTTGAGCCTCGATGCTGGCGGGCGCTGGGGCGCTGTGTGCTTCCGGGCTGAGGGGCTGCGCTTCCGGGTTGCTGGCTGATTCAGCACTTGGACTGGTCAGGGGTGGCGGATCGGCGATCACCTCCGCTGGCTTGACCGGCGGCGCTTCAGGACCAGGCGCAGGCGTCGAGTGAGCGTCAGATCGGGCTGGCTGATCCGCTTCATGCGGCAAGCCGACCATGAGTTTGATCGCGCCCGCCTGCAAGCCGAGCGCGATCACCAGGATCGCGCCGAACAGCGACAGGGATTTCCAGGATAAAGCGGCCATGGCGATGACTCGATGCAATCCAGCAGGATCAGATGACGATCAGCTCGGCCTTGAGCGCACCGGCGGCCTTGAGCGCCTCCAGAATAGCGATCAAGTCAGTCGGCGACGCCCCTACCTGATTAACCGCTTGCACAATGTCGTTGAGCGCCGCGCCGGGGTTGAACAGGAACATCGGTTTCTTTTCCTGGCTGACAGCGATATTGGCGTTGGGCACCACTGCGGTCCGCCCGCCGGAAAACGGGCCGGGCTGACTGATGGTCGGATCGGAGGTAATGGTGACGGTGATGTTGCCGTGGGAAACCGCCGCTGGACCGACCTGCACGTTCTGGCCGATCACCACTGTGCCGGTGCGCGAGTTGACGATGATTTTAGCGGCGCTCTCGGCGGGGACCACTTCGATATTTTCCAGCACGGCGATCAGGCTGACCCGCTGGTTCGGATCGGCGGGGCCGCGCACCTGAACTGAAGCGGCGTCGATGGCCTGGGCGACTGATCCGCCAAGAGCTTTGTTAATCGCCTCAACGATCCGCTCCGCTGTCGTGAAATCGGCTTGGCGCAGATTCAGCACAATGGCTTCATCACTGCCGCCGAATTTACCCGGCACCGGGCGTTCGACCGTCGCGCCATTGGGAATGCGCCCGGCGCTGGGTACGCCGACGGTAATGCTGGAGCCGGCCGCGGAGGCGCCGACTCCGCCGACTGTCAAGCTGCCCTGGGCCATGGCGTAAGTCGCGCCGTCCGCGCCTTTCAGCGGCGTCAACAGCAGGCTGCCGCCGCGCAGGCTCTTGGCGTTGCCGATGGAGGACACAGTAACGTCAATGGTTTGACCGGGTTTGATGAACGGCGGTAAATCGGCGTGGACGGAAACGGCGGCGACGTTTTTCAGTTGCAGGTTGACGTTCGGCGGAATGGTGACGCCCATGTTGGAGAGCATACTTTTCAGGCTTTTCACCGTGAACGGGGTCTGGGTAGTCTGGTCGCCAGTGCCGTTGAGACCAACCACCAGGCCATAGCCGATCAGTTGATTGCTGCGCACGCCGGAAACGACCGCCAAATCTTTAATCCGGTCGGCCAGGGCGCTTTGCGTCGCCAGCGCCAGCAAGAGGAACAGCGAAAGTGAGCGAAACATGATGGACGCCTCGATTTGAGGAACTGTATCAGCAGTTAAGCAAAACTTAGGCCACGGTCTGAAAGCTGTGCAACCGTTAGGCTATTTTTTGCCAATCGTTTCCACTTGACACTCTAGCATCAAAGACCAGCGATCTGGATTTCGCGCTCTGCTAAAACGGCCACAGCGGACTGAGGAAGAACCGGCCCAGCCAACTGATGGTATTGGCATCGGCCAGTGCGCCATTGCCGGCGTAGGTGATTTTGGCGTCGGCGACCTGGCTGGACAGAATGGAATTGTCGCCGGCGATGTCTTCGGGGCGGATGACGCCGGAGATTTGCACGACTTCCTCGCCCTGATTGAGCGTCAGCATCTTTTCGCCGCGAATCGCCAGATTGCCGTTGGGATAAACGCCGACCACCACCGCCGACAGATTGCCGGTCAGGCTGTTGCTCTGGTCGCTGGCTCCTTCGCCGCCCAATTCGCGTTCGCCGGAAATGGTAGTGGCGTAGTTGTTCTTGCTGGCGGCCAATGCCGGGTTGCCGAGCGATGCGCCAAACAGAATCGGGTTTTCAAGCTGGATGTTGCTGGATTTATTGACGTTGGTCGTGGCCGATTTGGTGGCGGCGGTGCTTTCCACCAGGCGGATCACCACCGTGTCGCCGACCCGCCGGGCGGTGCGATCTTCAAACAGGCGCATATCGCGGTTCGCTTGATAGATCGACCCGGACGCGGCGGGGGCAGGCCGGGCCGGGTCGGTCAAATCCATGACCTGCGGGGTGACCGGTTTGAAATCGTATTGCGGGGCCAGGCCGCTGCACCCCGACAGCAGGATCATCATGGCAAGGGCGGCGGACTTGTTCATGGCGGAACCTACAACTGTTGATTGATGTATTGCAGCATTTGATCGGTGGCGGAGATCACTTTGGAGTTCATCTCATAGGCGCGCTGAGTTTCGATCATGTCCACCATTTCCTCGACGACATTGACGTTCGAGGTTTCCAGATAGCCCTGCATGATCGTGCCAAGGCCGTTGTTGGCCGGATCGCCTTCCTGCGGATCGCCGCTGGCCGCGGATTGCAGGAACAGGTTTTCGCCGATGGGTTGCAGGCCGGCGGGATTGATGAAATCGGCCAGTTGCAGATTGCCCGCCTGGGTGGGTTCGGTTTCGCCGGCGGTCATGACGCTGACCACGCCATCCCGGCTGATCGTGCAGCTCAATGCGCCGGGGGGAATGGTGATTTCCGGTTGCAGGACATAGCCGCTGGAAGTAACGATCTGGCCGTCCTTGTTGACCTGAAACGAGCCGTCGCGGGTGTAGGCGGCGGTGCCGTCGGGCAGGTTGATTTTGAAGAAGCCCCGGCCATTGATGGCGATATCCAGGTTGTTGCCGGTTTCGATGACATTGCCCTGGGTGAACAGCTTGGCGGTGGAAACCACGCGAGTCCCCGCGCCGAGTACCAGGCCGGAGGGCAGTTCAGCGTTTTGTGCGGTTTGGCCGCCGACCTGGCGCACGTTCTGGTAGAGCAAATCTTCAAAGGCGGCGCGACCCCGCTTGAAACCGGTGGTGCTGACGTTCGCCAAATTATTGGCGATCACCGACATGCGGGTTTGTTGGGCGTCGAGGCCGGTTTTGCCAACCCAGAGTGCGGCAGCCATGGTTGTACTCCTTAAATCATTCCAGCTTTAGCAGTTGATCCGTGGCGCTGGCGTTGTCCTGCGCCGTGCTCATCATCTTCACTTGCAGTTCAAAGCGTCGGGATGCATCAATCATGCTCACCAGCGCTTCGGCGGGATTGACGTTGCTGCCTTCCAGCGCCCCGGAAACGATGCGCACCGTGGCGTCGGGCGGAGCTGCATCCCCTTCTCTCATGCGCATGAAGCCGGTTTCGTCCTTGTAGATCGGATTGTCGCCGGTCGGCTTGACCAGGCGGATGCGGTCAACCACGACTAAATTGTCCGGGGTTTCGCCGAGGGGACGGATGGAGATCGTGCCGTCTTCGCCAATCTGGATTTTTTCAGCCGGGGGAATGGCGATGGGGCCGCCATTGCCCAACACCGGATGACCGTTGGCGGTGGTCAACTGGCCGTCGGCGTCCAGTTGCAGCTCGCCGTTGCGGGTATAGGCTTCGCTGCCATCCGGCGCCTGAATGGCAATCCAGCCCTCGTCTTTGATGGCGATGTCCAAATCGCGCCCAGTGGTCATGATCTTGCCCTGGGTCAGATCGACGCCGGGCCGTTCGGCCATGGAATAAACCCGACTGGGCAGGGCGGGCGTGTTGCTGAACGCGGGCATACTGCGAAAGTCGGCCAAATCCTTGCGAAAGCCTACGGTGTTGACGTTGGCCAGGTTATGGCTGATCAGTCCTTGCCCGTGCAGGGTTTGCTGGGCGCCGGTCATCGCAACATAAAGCATGCGGTCCATGGTTCAGCCGCCTCAAGCCTAACGGATGTTGATGACCGTCTCGGTCAACGTATTTTCCGTGGTGATGGTCTTGGCGTTAGCCTGGAAGTTGCGCTGGGCGATGATCATGTTCACCAGTTGGTCGGTGAGATCGACATTCGAGGCTTCCAGCGCACCGCCAAGAATCGTGCCGATATTGGCGGGCGGCTCGGCGATGTCGCTGGGTTCGCCAGACTCGGTGGTTTGCATCCATTGCGTATCGCTGATTTGCTTCAGACCCTGCCGATTGGGAAAGTCCACCAGACCGACCCGTCCGCCTTCCGGGGAGATGATTTCCCCAGCGCTGCTGGTCGCTTCAATCGTGCCGTCGTCGCTGATGACGATATTAGTCAGGGGCAGGGAGTCGGCTTCAAATTGCAGCGCACCTTCGGTGCCCATCAGTTGTTGACCGAGGTTATTGACGATTCGACCTTCCGCATCGACGTGGAAGCTGCCGGCGCGTGTGTACAGGGTATTCCCGCCCTCTCCGGCTTCCTGAACAGTGAAGAACCCGCAGCCGACAATCGCCATATCCAGTGAATTGCCAGTGGTGATGATGCTGCCCTGTTGAAAGAGCTGGTTGACATCCTGGGTGTGGACGCCAATGCCGAAACCGCCGCCGCAGCCGCTGGCGACCAGATCGCCAAATTCGGCCCGGGAGTTTTTAAAGCCAGTGGTGCCGGAATTGGCGACGTTGTGCGAGGTGGTCTGTAAGTCGGT
>JBDHRB010000095.1:0-7800 GCA_039807355.1 Candidatus Competibacteraceae bacterium | reverse complement strand
GGCACGGTCGCGGGAACGCTGACCCGGCGCTACCACGGGCTGCTGATCGCGCCGCTGCACGCCACCCGCCGGCTGCTCTTCGCCAAGGCCGACGCCACCCTGGTGGATGGCGACCGGGAAATTCCGTTATTCAGCAACCGTTGGGGCAGAAACATCATCAACCCGCAAGGCTACGTTCATCTGGAATCGTTCCATCTGGACGGGCGAATGCCGGTATGGCGCTACGCGGTCGGCGACCTGCTTCTGGAACAGCGCATCTGGATGGAACCGGGAGCGAACACCACCTATATCGCCTGGCGGCTGGCGGCGGCCCGGCCCGGCCCGGCCCCGCAATTGCGCGTCCAACTGCTCATCAATGGCCGCGATCATCACGCCGGCACGGTGATGAGCGCGTTTCAGCCAGAGATCGACGCCCCGCATCCGGCGCAACGACGGATTCGCCACCCGGAATTTACCCTGTGGTTGTCGGCCTGCGGCGGGACCATCACCGATCAGCCCAACTGGTTTGAACATTTTGATCTGCCGATGGAGCATGAACGCGGTCTGGCGCACCGCGATCATCACTTCTGTCTGGGCGAGGCCCGATTGACCCTGCAATCCGGCGTTTGGAGCGGCATCGTCGCCAGTCTGGATGAACACGCCTCACTGGATTTGGACGCCGCCCGCCTGCGCTTTCTACGCCGCGACCGCGCATTGCTGGCGCAGGCCGAACCCGGTCTGCCGAACGCTCCAAACTGGATTCGCCAATTGACGCTGGCGGCGGACAGTTTCCTGATCGACCGCCCCTTGCCGGGATTAGCTGACGGCGCATCGGTAATCGCCGGTTATCCCTGGTTTGACGCCTGGGGCCGCGATGCGCTGATGGCCTTGCCGGGTCTGACCCTGGCCGCCGGTCGCCCGGAAATAGCCCGGCGCATTCTGCGCACGTTCGCCCGGCATATTGACCAGGGCCTGCTGCCCAACCTGTTTTCCGCCGCCGGCGAAGCGCTGGCCTATAACACCGCCGACGCCGCCCTATGGTATGTCGAGGCGTGGCGCGCCTATCTGGAGGCCAGCGGCGATCTGGCCGGTCTGGCCGAGGCGTTTCCGACCTTGCAGGAAATCATCGCCTGGCATGTCGCGGGAACCCGGTTTGGCATCGGTCTGGACAACGCCGACGGTCTGCTCCGCTGCGGCGAGCCGGGCCTGCAATTGACCTGGATGGACGCGAAAATCGACGATTGGGTGGTCACGCCGCGCATCGGCAAGCCGGTGGAAATCAACGCGCTCTGGTACAACGCCTTGCGCAGCGTCGCCGATTGCGCCCGCCAACTCGGTCAGTCGCCGACCTTTTACCAGGATTTGGCCGAACAGGCGCAACACGGCTTTCAACGCTTCATCCGCGCCGATGGAGAAGGTCTGTTCGATGTCCTCGACGGCGCCGACGACGATGAACAGGCTCTGGTGCGCCCGAATCAGCTCCTGGCGGTCAGCCTGACCCACAGTCCGTTGCAACGCGCCGCTCAGGAGGCGGTGTTGCGCGTCTGTAGCCGCGAGCTGCTCACCTCTTACGGCCTGCGCTCGCTGGCTCCGCGTCATGCCGCGTTCCGCCCTCATTATGTCGGCGACATGCGCGAGCGTGACAGCGCCTATCATCAGGGGCCTGTATGGGGCTGGCTGTTGGGGCATTACGCACTGGCGGAGTATCGGGTTCACGGTGACGCCGAGACGGCGCGAGCCTGGCTGGAGCCGATCCGCGACCACCTCAGCGACGCCGGATTAGGCAGCATCAGTGAGATTTTTGACGGAGCGCCGCCGCACCATCCACGCGGCACACCGGCGCAGGCCTGGTCGGTGGCCGGGGTGCTGCAAGCCTGGCGGCAGTTGACCGCCAAGGCCGCCGAAGTTGTTACGGTCGATCCGGCGGCGGCGACGCTGCGCCATGCCGCGTCAGAAACTCCTCAACCTCCGGCCACACCGCCTGAATCACCTGCAATTTCTTCAAGCCCAAGCTGAACGGACGAAACGCCCCCTCAAAGGTCAGGGTCGGATGCCCCTTGTATTCGCTTTCCGTGACCTTCGGGGCTGCCGTCGGCGCAACGCGGCGCAACCGGGCATTTTCCGCCTCCAATTCGTGCAGGCGCTTCAGCATTTCCTGCTCATCGACTTTCGCAGACATCTTTGCACTCCTCTGGATTGATAGAGACACTTTGGGCAAAAGCGCGGGTTGCGCCCAGTCCGGCGGCGCATCCTATAATGCCCGCCTTAACCCTTGTTCACCCTTCCCCTGCGTCGGCCCAGACCTGCCGGGCGCGACGTTCAGCAGAGAACCATCGTGACGATCAACGACCTCGCCGTTTCCACCCTCGGCCACTACGCCGGCCTGCTGGCTATCGAACTGGAGCCTGCACAGGCCGATCCCGCCGGGGTTCCGCCGGCCCCGCTCAATGTCGCCGCCGCCGAGGCCCTGGCCGGTCATCTGGCCAAGGATTTGAACTGCATCCTCGACGGCATTGAACAACTCGGCCTGATTCTACCCGGCGCTTTATACGATCAAACCGAAATTCTCCAGCCCGGCTTCCCGTTGATTGAGGCGCTGGCGGATTTGTACCGGCGCAGTCTGCACGGCGGCTTTACCCCGTCGGTGATCGCCCTCGGTTCAGACGATGGCTATTTGCCGGTCGCCGCCCTCGATCCGCAACGCCGCCCCGGCTCCGGGCCGTTGTTGCTGCTGCCGTTCTGCCTGGTCGGCCCCCGCGAACCGCTCGGTCGAATCGCCCGGATCATGGAAGACGGTCTGTTGCAAAACGGCGTCGCCTCGCCGGCCACCCGCGAAGCGGTGCAGCACGCTTTCGGCGTGACTGCGCTCAACATCTCCTTCGCCACCCTCAGCGATCTGTGCGCCCTGCTGCGTGCGCAACTGGAAGGTAATGACTTGTTGCCGCTGTGGGAGCTGCTGGAACACGCCTGGTTTGAACGGCCCGGCATTCGCGCTGCAACCCTGGCGGGCGGCAACCGCTTTCTGGTCGCCGACGATCATGCCCATACCGTGTTTTACACCTTCGACGACTGGGCGCAGTTCGGGCCGGGCCGCACCCTGGCGGCAGCGGAACTGGGCGCGGGCTATCAGCGTTGGGCGCGGCTGCAACGCCAATACGCCATGGCCCTGGAAGCTTACGGCCTGCATGTGCGCTGGGTGTTGGCCAATCCGCAACTGGAGGAAACTCTGGACACTGCTGAAGGGGAAACGGCGAAAGCAGCGCTACGGGAAATTCCCTGCCTGTCCGGCGATTATCTGGTCGAGTCGATCTTCCACAACGACCGGGAACGCCCGGAGCGGCGCATGACCATCACCCACCATGCCGACCCGGAATTGGGAACCTTCGCCTACACGGTGATGAGCCAGGACGCCGACGGCCAGTTATTGCGGCTGGAACATCACTACCCGCTGCGCCCCCAAGGCTTACCGGTGATTATCGACCGGCTGGTGCAACGCTGTGTGGAACAAGGGACGGAACGACAGGTGCTGCATCCCGGTCGCTTGTTGTATTCAGAAAGCGGGCGCAGTTTACAGTCCGCCGCTGCGGATGCGCCCGCACCCCGCGAACGAGTCCATTAAGCGCCTCCGTTTTCACCCGGCCACGCCAAACACCTGCGCCCGTTCCAGCACTTCGGCGGCCCAACGCTGATGGGTCGCCGGTTCGCAAAACGTCTGGTGCAGCTTGAACACCGCCGCCGCTTCCGGGGCCAATATCGCGGTCGCCTGGTCGTAATCTTGCCGGCAAACCCGGTAGAGACCCTCAATCAGCGGAATCTGCATCGGGTGAATGGCGGTCTTGCCAACCAAGCCATGCTGGAGATCGGCCTCGACCTCGCGGGCCAACACCTCCGGCGTGTCCAGCCGCTCAAACACCGGGGCGCTCAACCGATAGCCGGCGGGATGAAACACGCAGACCAGATCGGCGATCACCCCGCGCAGCGGCGTGTCGTAAATGGTTGCGCCACGCGCCCGGCGCACCCCCAACAGATTGAGCAAATCGTTGCCGCCGATGCGCAGACCCAATACCCGCTGGCGCAAACCGCTGTCCTCCAGTTGGTCGCGGAGCCGCTCCATCTGCCGACGATCCAGAGTCTCGGCGGTTTCCAGAATCGGCAACAGCCAATGGCCGCCGCGCTCCTCGCAAACCCGCAACCAGTCGTTCAAGGTTTGCGGGCCAATCTTCGGCAACACAAAGCCCTGAATCCGCTCGATACCGTCCATGCGCAACAAGCGGCGCAACACCGCCGGGCTGCGCGGGCGAATGAAGCGCAGCAACGGCCCCTCGTCCAGGGTCGGCAACAGTGCCGCCAGCCGGTTTAATGCGGATTCCAATTCCCGCTCATGCAGCGCGTCTTCGGTGCAGATAATCAGCGAGCGCAGCGAGGGGCGCTTTTGCCCCTGGGCGATCATCGCCAAATCGGCGCGGTTGGCCGGCGCATACAGCGATGCGCCCAACATCATCGGTGACAGCGCCGGCAGTGCTTCGGCCTGGGGCAGGCTCGCACCGCCAGGAGGCAGGGCGCGAAAATCGACAGGAATAACGCTCATGACAGCTCCTTAATCAGGGCAGTGGCCTGAATCGGCATCGTCGGGTCGATGACCACGGGAACCTGCTTCTCCCCGACCAGCCAATGTAAATGCGCCACATCGGGATGCGCCGGGTCTTTCAACAACAGCCGTCCGGGGACGCGCCGCAACAATACCCGGGTCGCTTCGGCCACACCCGGCTTGATGAAATTGCGCTCGCTGATCCGGTAATGCTCCTGCAAACGGCGCAGAAATGCCTGCATCGCCTGCCGCCGTTCCTGTTGCTCATCAGGGTTGCGGCGCACTGATCCGGCTTGCACCGCGCCGAACTGCTCAGTCACCCGGTCGAGAAACCAGCGGGAGCGGTCATGCGGGGCAAATTCGGCATAAAACACGCAGCCATGAAAATCCTCCGCGCCGATAGCGGCGTTGAGAATCGAGCGGCTGGTCAACCCGGATACCGTGGCGTTGAGTACGCCGCTGGGAATGGCGTAATCGTCATAGGTGGCCGCGACATCAGCAGTGCCGCCAATATCGGAAACCACATACAACGCCTCTTCCAGTTGTTCCGGCTGGCGGGCGTTCCAATGGCGCACCGCCCGGCGCAATTCCTCAGTGATGACGCCCTTGGCGGTCCAGCCATCGACGAAGGCCAGTCCGGCGGGATCGCGCTGTTCATGACGCAGAATGAACGCCAGGGCATTTTCATCCAAACCCCGGTCGCGGATGATCGAAAGGGAGTAGTGGCGAACGTCCGAATGACCGCGCCAACGCAGGGCGCGGGCCAGCAAAGCGCCCATCGGCGTGCCGGCCCGCGCCAGCGAAGCGATGGTAATTTGCCGGGGCCGGGTCGCCGCCAGATGATCGGCCAGCGCCAGAATTTCCCCGGCCAGCCGCGCCGCATAGCGTTCGGTGAGCGCCTCGAACAGTTGCAGATAACGCGATCCCGGCGCGGGTTCCGGGGCCAGCATCTCGCTGTAATGGCGCTGGCCGGATTGAATCAGCCGCTCCTTGGCCGCCACCTCCACGGTTTCCAGGCGCATCGGCTTGAGCAGGAATATCGCGTCTTCGGACGGGTAACTGCCAGTGAACGGGATCAGCATACCCCGCCCTCCGCGCTCGGTTCCATCAGGGGCGAGAGCGCCTTGAGCGAATCGTTGCGGACATCCCCGGCATCGCCCAGCGAAGGAGCCGGATCGGCGCGGGGAGCTTCGGCGGCCCCCCAGGTTTCCCGCTGAATCTGGCTGTGCCGGGGCGTCAGGGCGAAATCGCAGACGCGCATGAACGGCAGGTCGGTGAGGCTGTCGCCAGCGCCGATAGTTACCAGCGGCCCTTCTCGCTCCAATTCCGCAGTCACCCGGCGCACCGCATCATGCTTTTGTGCGCCGCGCACGGTCAGCGCCAGATTGTTGCCGTTGCAATGTACGGTCAACTCCGGCGGCAATCCCCGACTCTCCAGGCGCTCGCGCACGTCCAGCAGCACGGCCTCATCCGCGTCGGTCTTCACCGAAACGTAGGTTAACCACTCATCGACCGAATGATTGCTGACCCGATAGCGCCCCGCCGCCTCGGCGCTCAACCGGGCGGACAATCCCCATAACAACGGTTGGGCCGCCACCAGCAGCGGGCGCACTTCGACATACCACCAGGTCGGCAACGAGCGGTCGGCGCGACGAATCACCGCGCCATGATGGGTAATCCGCCACGAGGTGAACTCAATCGCTACCCGCGCCAAAGCGTCATCGGTGCGCCCGGTGACCGGAATCACTACGCCCTGCTCCAGCCAGAAGTCCAGCAGGCGCTGCTGGGCGCGGGTCATGAACGACAAGGCTTCACCGGCGCGGTTGAAGGCGGCGGGCATCAATGGCTGGTCAGCAGGACATTTCGGCGCGGTTTGCAGAATCGTGTCGTCCAGATCGAGAAAAATTACGATGCGCGGCATGGCTCCTCCACAGCGAACGCTAATCCTTCCAAATCCTGCGCCAAGGTATGCGCGGCGGGCAGGGCGGGATGTTCATAGATCACTACCGGCAAGCGTTCCGGCTCCAGGTTGTAGAGATAGTTGACCATTCCATCGCCCTGATGATCGGGAAATTCCCAACGGCGGCGGATGGCGTCGCCGAGCAGAATCGGCGAGCGCGTGGTGGATTGATAGCGCACGTCGCAACCTTGCTCTTCCAGAGCCAGGGCGATGCGAAACGGCGCGTAGGCATATTCGCCAGTACCGATGACGGTCAGCGGACGCTCTGCGGTCTTGAGCGTTTCCCAGCATCCGCCAGGATTGTTCCAGCGCCCGGCGATGATCCCGGTACGCGCCGGGTCGGTTGCAATCGCGTCATGCCCAACGGCGGCGCTGGCGACGTTGACCGGCAGCGCCGGCGGCGGAAATGCCGGATCAGCGGTAAAGGTGAATTCGCCTTCGAGCAGCGCCGGAAATTGGAGATCACGCGCCAATTCCAGCGCCAGTTGCTGTTGCTGCGCCGCGCTCAACCAGCAGGTGATGCTGGCAAAAGCGATCCGTTCGAGCCGGGGGTTGAGGCGCAAATAGGCTTTCGCCAATTCGCGCAGGGTGCGGCCGGTGGAGATTTCATCGTCCACCAACACCAGACTGCGCGCTGCCTGAAATAGTGATTGCAACGCCGGCTCCGGCAGGTACACCGCATGATCGGGCGCGTGGCTGTGCGATTCGTCAAAGGCGAACGCCAGCGGTCGCGCCAATCGGCAGCGGGTGGTCTGCACATACAGCACATCGTCCCGTCCGGCCAGCAACGCCGCTTCTTCGGCCACGCCGCGCCCTAACGCCGTTGCGGTTTCCGCCATACCGATCACCAGCAGCGGCCCAGGCAGATCGGCGATTTTCCCCGCCAGTCGCTGATGCGCCTTGCGCATCACGCCAGGGCGCACCGGCCAATGTTTGCCCAGCACCTTGCTGACGAACAGATACAACCGCCGGGGATTCTGCCGCGTCGCATAGGTCAGGCACGCCTCCAGCGGCCACTCCTCGCGGCGCAGGGTCAAGCGCAGACATCCGGCTTGAATCGGCGCTTCGACGATCCTCATGCACTCGCCTCCCGATCCAGCAGCACCGCCTGCTCAATCTTGGTCACCCGCAGCCCGGACTCTGGCCAAGGAATAGCCGCCGCCTCGACCGTTCCCGTCGCCAGGCGCAACCCCCAGTACGGCAAATTCAAACCGGCCTGACACGCCATGTGCATCCCTCCCGCCATGCGCGGATTCACCTCCAGAAAACACTG
>JBDHRB010000094.1:0-7886 GCA_039807355.1 Candidatus Competibacteraceae bacterium | reverse complement strand
GTTTGGTTTCCTCGACCAGCTTGAGAACCTGGAACACTTCCTGGATCGAGGACAGCATCGGAATCATCATCCGCACCGGTCCATGCGCCGAAGCGCGCAGAATGGCGCGCAATTGCGGGCGAAACATCCCCAGGTCTTTCAGGCACATGCGAATCGCTCGCAGACCCATCGCCGGATTGGTGCAGACTTGCCCGCTGCGTCCGCTGTCCAGTTGCTTGTCCGCCCCCAGGTCCGCAGTGCGAATGATGATCGGCGAGCCTTCCAGGGTTTTAATCACATGTAGGTAGGAGGCGAGATGTTCTTCTTCATCGGGGAAGTCGGCGCGATTCATGAACAGAAATTCGGTGCGGTACAGTCCGACCCCATCCGCGGCCACCTCGCGCACGGCGGCGGCGTCTTCCGGCAATTCGATGTTGGCGTACAGGCGAATCCCTATTTCATCGCGGGTAACCGCCGGCTTGCCTTTGAGTTTATTCAGTTCGCGCTGCTGTCGGCGTTCTTCACGCTGCTTGTGGCGGTAGTAGCGCAAAATCCGCTCGTCCAGGCCGACCAGAATCACCCCTTGCCGGCCATCGACGATCACCGGTTCGTCGTGGCCCAGATAACTGCGGGCGTTGCGGGCGCCGACCACCGCCGGAATGCCCAGGCTGCGCGCCAGAATCGCCGTATGCGATAACGGGCCGCCGTATTCAGTGACAAAGGCCTGCACGCCCTGATGTTGCATGAGGATGGTGTCGGCGGGGGTCAGGTCATCGGCGACGATCACCCGCCCTTCCAGGCGGCTGGCGGCCAGTTCGCTGTAGTCAGGATCGCTGAGATAGGCCGGATCGTCAGTCACCAGGATGCGCTGCACGCGCCGCACCACATGATCGACATCATCCTTGCGCGTGCGCAGGTAGGGGTCGTCCATCTGCTCGAACACCTGGATGAGCAGCTCATGCTGGATTTTCAGCGCCCATTCGGCGTTGCAGCGCCGCGAGCGGATCAGGTGAATCGGCGCTTCGGTGAAGGAAGCATCTTGCAGCATCAACAGGTGGGTGTCGATGAACGCGGCGATGTCGCCGGAACTGGTCGGCGGCACGCGCTCGCGGATTTCTTGCAACTGGCGTCGGGCCAGTTCCAGGCCATTGAGAAAGCGCTGGACTTCATCCTCGACAATGTTATCGGGGATGGTGTATTCGGTGATTTCCGGCTGGTTGCGTTGCAGCAGGTAGGTTCTGCCGATGGCGTAACCCCGCGAAACCCCGATGCCATGCAGTGAAAACGGCATGGAGCCTCTCTCTTACTCGTCTTCGTCAAAACGGCGCAGAATCAATGCTTCCAGGTGCGCCAGAGCCTGTTCGGCGTCGGGACCGCTGGCGCACAGTTCCAAGCGGGTTCCACACGCCGCCGCCAGCATCATCACCCCCATGATGCTTTTTCCGTTGACTTCGCGTCCCTCGCGCAGCAGGCGGATGTCCGCGTTAAATCCGGAGGCCAGTGTGACAAATTTGGCCGCGGCGCGAGCGTGCAAACCCAACTTATTAATAATCAGAATGTTCCGCTTCAGCATCCGGGTTTACCTGGTTGAGCGGTCCGGGCGACAGGAAGGATTCCGAGTGGGCCATTGTCACCCTTTATTGCGCTGGCGCAAACCGGGAGCGGGCGGGGACAGGGCGCGTCCCACCCCTTCAGGATGACCATATTACGCCGGGTGTCCTTCATACGTTGAGTTCTCGGTGACGCACCATGACATGGCGGCGGGTCGCGCTGAAATGGCGTCCCAGCGCCTCGGCGATGAACACCGAGCGATGCTGGCCGCCGGTGCAACCAATGGCGACGGTCAAATAGCTGCGATCACTGGCTTCGAAGTGCGGCAGCCAGGTGTGCAGAAACCGGCGCAAATCCTCGACCATCGCGGTGACTTCGGCATGGCGGTTGAGAAATTCGGCGACCGGCGCATCCCGCCCGGTCAACGGGCGCAGCAGTGGTTCCCAGTGCGGATTGGGCAGACAGCGCACGTCGAACATGAAATCAGCGTCGGACGGCACGCCGTTTTTGAAGCCGAACGATTCGATCAACAACGACATTGCTTCATCCGGGGTGTCATGCACTCGGGCGCGAATCAGCTCGCGCAACTGGTAAAGATTAGTGTCGCTGGTGTCGATGATCAGATCGGCGCAGGCCACCACCGGCCCAAGCAAGCGCCGTTCGTGGCGAATCGCTTCGCGCAGCGACATGTTGCCTAGGTCCAGCGGGTGGCGGCGGCGGGTTTCGCTGTAGCGCTTGAGCAGGATTTCCTCATCGGCCTGCAAAAACACCACCTGGACCGGCAGGCCGCTGGCGCGCAGCTCGGCCAGCATGGTGGGAAACTGGCTGAGTTCGTCGAAGAAATTACGCGCATCGACGCCAATGGCCACGGTAGGCGGCAAGGCGGCGCTGGCGGCGAGGATTTGCTGGGTCAACGGTCCGATCAGTTTGAACGGCAGGTTATCGACACAGTAGCATTCCAGGTCTTCCAGAGTTTGCAGGGCGATGGTCTTGCCGGAACCGGACAGCCCGCTGACGATGATTATGCGCATTGCTCCTCCCGCATCACCCGAGCCATTCGCGCCATGATGTCTTGTTCGGCGTGGTAGCCGTTCAGGCGCAGGATGTGGTCGCGCACCGCGCATTCCACCAGCACCGCCAGATTACGGCCTGGAGCAATCGGCAGGGTGATCACCGGCACGCCGACGCCGAGAATCACCCGGCAGTCGCGCAGGCCGCGCAGCCGCGCATCGGCGGGCGGTACGATGGTTTCCTGCTGCGCCAGATGCAAAATCAATCGAATCCGCTTGTTGCGCTTGATGGCGCTGTCGCCGAACATGCGGCGGATGTTGAGGATGCCCAACCCGCGCACTTCCAGCAGATCGCACAGGGTCGGCGGGCAGGTTCCCTCCAGCACGTCGGGCGCGACCCGGGTCAGGGTCGGCGTGTCATCGGCGATCAGGCGATGTCCGCGACTGACCAACTCCAGGGCCAACTCGCTCTTGCCGATGCCGCTGCCGCCGGTGATCAACACGCCCAGGCCGAATACTTCGAGCAGCTCGCCATGGACTACGGTCGAGGCTTCCAGACTGTGCCGATAATGATCGAGATGTTCCAGAACCATCTCCGGGGGGGTTGGAGTTTGCCAAAGCGGGGTATCCACAGCGTCGGCGTAGGGCCGCAGCGCCTCGGCGGATTCGGCAGCGCCGCAGATTAGCACCGCGCCGCTGGCCGGCCCGATGAACTGGCCGACCAGCGCTTGATATACCGGGGCCGCCAGGGATTGCAAAAAGCTGATTTCCTCGGCGCCGAGGATTTGCAGGCGCGGCGGTTGAATCCAGTTCAGCCGTCCGAAGAACGCGGCGCTGGCTTCGCTGGGCAACCATAAAATCCGCCCGGCCCCATTGCGCCCGCCAATCCAGCGCAAGTCCAGAATCGGTTCCAGGCTTTGAAAAATCGCCTGCGCATTCAGCGATCGGCTCATGGCGGGGTGGGTTTGGGCGGACGCCATGCGCTGAGTCGCTCATAGAGCGTCTGGTTGGAGTCGGCGTCCCGCAGTTGCTGACAAAACGCCCGGTCGCTAAACATTTCCGCCAGATAAGCCAGAATTTTCAGGTGTTCGTCGGTGTAGTGGTCCGGCACCAGCAGGCCGAACACCAGGTCCACCGGCTGGCGATCCAGCGCCTCGAAATCCACCCCTTTGCGCAATTTGATAAATGCGCCAATCGCTTGCTGGCTCTGGCTGAAACGGCCATGAGGCAGCGCCACCCCATGGCCTAGACCTGTACTCCCCAGACGTTCACGGCCAATCAGGCTGTCGAAGATCGGGCGGGCGTTTAAATCCGCTTGTCCAGTGGCCAGCCGTTCGCTGACGACTTCAATAAGCCGCTTTTTGCTGGTGACTTCACTATTACAGACGATCCGTTCAGGAGTGATCAGGTCAGTAATGAGCATAACCGCCCTCGCGCCGTTCAGGACTCAGGATAATCGCGCGCCTTTTCGCCGCGATGCTTTTCCGTCATCTTTTCCTTGTACTTCTTGATTTGCCGATCCAATTTGTCGCTGAGGGCGTCAATCGCCGCATAGAGGTCTTCATCAATCGCGTCGGCGAAGATTGCGGTGCCGGCCACATGCAGGGTGGCTTCAGCTTTTTGCCGCAGTTTCTCCACGCTCAGAATGACTTGCATGCTGGTCACGTTGTCGAAATGCCGCTCAATGCGCTCCAGCTTGTCATGCACGTAATCGTGCAGCGCTTGGGTGATTTCCACATGGTGTCCGCTCAGTTTGATTTGCATGACATCGACTCCTGGCTGGAGGTCTTTATTAGATGAAAGGTGCAGATGAGGAATCCTCGCCGGTTCAGACGAGGCGTTTACGATCCGAAGACGATGGAATGGCCATCGCTTCCCGGTATTTTGCCACTGTCCGGCGTGCGACTTGAATCCCTTCAACACTGAGCAGTTTGGCGATTTTGTCATCACTGAGCGGCTTGCCGGGATTTTCGCTTTGGATCAATTTGCGGATCATGGCGCGAACCGCGGTGGAAGAGCATTCGCCGCCGTCATTGGCGCCGACATGGCTGGAAAAGAAGTATTTTAACTCATAGATGCCGCGTGGCGTGTGCATATACTTTTGCGTGGTGACCCGCGAGATGGTGGATTCGTGCATCCCCAGCGCCTCGGCGACATCGCGCAGAATCAACGGCTTCATATATTCGTCGCCGTGTTCGAGAAAGTCCCGCTGACGCTCGACGATGCAGGTGGCGACCTTGAGCAGGGTTTCATTGCGGTTTTGCAGGCTTTTCAGAAACCAGCGGGCTTCCTGCAAGTGATTTTTCAAGCAATCGGCGTCGCTGTTTTGCGCCGAGCGGCGCGCCAGGGCCGCGTAACGGGCGTTGATGCGCAACTTCGGCGCGTTCTCCGGGTTCAGTTCAACCCGCCAGGACTGGCGCTGGCGGTAAACCAGCACATCCGGCGTCACATATTGCGGCGCTTCGCTGGATAAACGAGCGCCCGGATGCGGGTTGAGCGATTGGATCAGACTGATGATGCCCTGCAACGCTTCGCGGCTGACTTTGAGCCGGCGCATCAGGCCGTTGAAATCCCGGTCCGCGAGCATGTCGAGATGGTGTTCAACCAGCCGGCGCGCTTCAGCCAGCCAGAGCGTGTCCTCCGGCAGCATTTCCAGTTGCAGTAACAGACATTCCGCCGGATGGCGGGCGGCGACGCCCTGCGGGTCGAAGTGCTGGATTTGTTTGAGTACCGCTTCGGCTTCGGCCAGAGTGACGGGGAATTCATGCTGGACGCTTTGGCACAGGTCTTCCAGCGGCAGACTCAGATAGCCGGATTCGTTAATGGCGTCGATGATCGCAGTGGCGATAGCCAGTTCCTGCTCGTTGAACCGGGTCAGGCGCATTTGCCAGTAGAGATAATCCCGCAGCGATTCGCCCGCGCCTGAATAACGCTCGTAAGGATCCCAGTCTTCGTCTTCGCCACGCGAATAGGCCGTGGCGCCATCGTAGGATTCGTAGATGTCTTCCCAGGCGCTGTCTACCGGTAGCTGGTCCGGCAGGGTGTCTGCGGTCGCCGCGTTAATTTCGGTTTCTGCGCTGACTTCGCTGGGTTGCGGGGCCGGCATTTCTGACGGGGCTGGCGCTTCCGACGAGTCGTCCGCCCGCTCCAGCATCAGGTTGGAATCGAGCAGCGCTTGAATCTCGGTTTGTAAATCCAGGCTGGATAATTGCAGGAGGCGGATCGCCTGCTGCAATTGGGGGGTCATGGTGAGCTGTTGACCCAGGCGAAGCTGCAATGACTGTCTCATAACAGTGCGATTCGAGGTCGATCCGTGGTGTTGAAGCTACGCATTATCCTAGCGGTTTTTAGGCGGTATGGTAGAGAAGAAAGCCGCTCAGAGCTGGAAAGATTCGCCCAGGTAGACCTGGCGCACCTGCTGATTGGCGAGAATGTCCGCCGGAGCGCCTTCGGCAATCACCCGGCCTTCGTTGAGAATGTAGGCGCGGTGGCAAATCCCCAGGGTTTCGCGGACATTGTGGTCGGTGATCAGCACGCCGATATTGCGTTCGCAAAGGTGGCTGATGATGCGCTGGATGTCGAGGACTGAGAGGGGATCGACGCCGGCGAAGGGTTCGTCGAGCAGAATAAACGCCGGCTGGGTGGCCAGCGCCCGGGCGATTTCCACCCGACGGCGTTCGCCGCCGGACAGGCTCAGGCCCAGGCTGTTTTGCAAGTGACCGACATGCAGCTCATGGAGCAGGGCTTCGGCCTGGGCGCGGCGCTCGGCGCGGGGCAGGTCGCGGCGGGTTTCCAGAATCGCCAGCACGTTGTCCAGGACGCTCAAGCGCCGGAATACCGAAGGCTCCTGCGGCAGATAGCTGACGCCGAGCCTGGCTCGGGCGTGCATCGGCAAGTGGGTGAGGTCGCGCTCGTCGAGAAGCACCCGGCCTTCGTCGCAGTGGATCAGCCCGACCAGCATATAGAAGCTGGTGGTCTTGCCAGCGCCGTTTGGCCCGAGCAGACCGACCACTTCGCCGCTGCGGACGTTGAGTGAAGCGGCATCGACCACGACCCGCTGCCGGTAACGCTTGACCATCTCATGTGCAAGCAACTGCGCCATTGCTCAGGGTTTCCTGGCTGGCGCGGGGTCCTGCGCCCGGGGTTGGATGGTGAACTGGATGCGCCCGTTATCGCCGGCGCCGCGCGCCCGCACCACATCGCTCTTCAGGTCGTATTCCACCCGGTCTCCGGTGAAGGCGTCTTGCCCCTGAGTGAGCCGGGCGTTGCCGCTCATGATGACTTTGGCGCTGGCGACATCATATTCCACCCGCTGGCTGGCACCGATGATCTCCGGCCTGTCCGCAGTGGGCTGGTAACGCAGTTTGACCGGATTGCCGGTCGCCTCCATGCGCTGAAAACCGCCGTCCTTGACGTGAATGGTGGCGAGATCGGCGTTCAGGCGCATCGAACCCTGGCTGATGATGACATTGCCTTCATAGGTGCTGACGCCGGTTTTCTGGTCGATCTGGCCGCGACTGGCTTCCAGATGGATGGGTTGATTGCGGTCTTCCGGCAAGGCGACGGCCAGCAGCGGAAGCAGGGCCAGCCCCCAGCCGGCTTTACGGATTGGGTGATGCATAAACACCTCTGACTTGGGAAAGCAGTTCCAGCCGTTCCTGATCGAGCCAGGCGCGCACCCCGACCGCCTGAAATTCGCCGTCGGGAGTCACGGCCCGGGTCGGGGCGGCAGTTTCGGCGTATTGTTCATTGGGCCGCACCAGCACGTCGCGGGTGGTCATCGTCATGGGCGGTTTGCCGCTGTCCGCAGTGCGGCTCATGGTGGTGACGCCTTCCAGACGCAGGGTTTGCTGATCAGCGGCCATCCAGGCTTGTTCGGCCTGCAAGCGCCATTCGCGGGTTTGACCGTCCGCTTGATACCAGTCCAGGGTCGGTTGTTCGATGCGCGTCCCCAGCGAACCGGGATATTGCGCCAGACGCGGCGCTTCGATGATAAAGCGCCGCTGGCCATTGGCGTTGAGCCGCGCTGCGTGGAAGCGTTCCACGATCAGCAGCGGGGCCTGACTTTCCGCCGGGGCGGGTCCGCGCCATTCCGAGGCCACCCAGCGCAGCAGGCCGTAACTCAAGGCGGCCAGCAGCGCCAGTCCGCTCAGGGACAGCAGACCGCGCACGGTGATCCCAGGCGGCAGGGTCAAAGAGCGCGGCTCCGCAGTTCGGCCAACTGGCCGCGTGCTTCCAGCAGCAACTCGCAGACTTCGCGGGCGGCGCCGCGTCCGCCGGCGCTGGGCGTTTGCCAATGGGCGTGTTGCTTGACGAAGGGATCAGCGTCCTGCACGGCGATCGCCA
>JBDHRB010000093.1:0-7898 GCA_039807355.1 Candidatus Competibacteraceae bacterium | reverse complement strand
AAGCCTCATTCCTGCTGGATCGGCTGGGGACGCCGGTCTTCCCGCCGTTGGTCACGATCCGCGAACGCCCGCATCTGCTGCAAGGTTTGGCCAGCGCCCCGTTCGACAGTGAAGGCGTAGCGACGGCGGACCGGGACATTGTGAATGGCGGGGTACTACAGAGCTATGTCCTGGACAGCTATTCCGCCCGCCGGTTGGGCATGGCGACGACCGGTAATGCCGGTGGCACGCACAATCTGATTGTCGAACCCGGCCCGCTCGGTCATGAAGAGCTGTTGCGCCAGATGGATACCGGGCTGTGGGTGACGGAATTGCTCGGCCACGGCGTCAATCCGGTGACCGGCGATTATTCACGCGGAGCCGCCGGATTCTGGGTGGAAAACGGCGCGATTCAATATCCGGTGCATGAAATCACCATCGCCGGCAATTTGAATGCGATGTTTCAGCAGATCGCCGCGGTGGGCAATGACGTGGATGTGCGCGGCGGCATTCGTTGCGGTTCGCTGTTAATCGAGCGAATGACGGTGGCCGGAGAGTAGCTGGCCGCGAATCAGCCGGATTGGCCGATTAGAAATCAATGGCCAGTCGCCATTGGGCGCCTTTTTCCGCCGCCAGAATCAACGCTTGCTTGTAGCTTTCCAAGTCTGCCGCGACAAGCGCCGGATTCTTCAACTGGGCCGGGCGGTCTGCAATGGCGTTGAGCAAGGCGTCGATGACGGCAATCCCGTCCAACGGATCGAACCAGTGGGCGGTTCCGTCAACCCTATCGGCCATCGCCAGGTCCTCGCCAAGCAGGTCTGCGATGTCGTCGATGGATTGCCCCAGGAATGATTCTAGCGATGCAACACCCTGTTGTTCGGCCATAGCGTTCAGATCTGGCATGGCCTGCGCTACTGACTTCCCGTCAATAGCATGGATGAGGTCGAGGCTGTTATCAGTGACTTCGATGTAATACGCGACGCCCATGGATGCTTCCTCGTTTGGTTGATTAGCGAAGGTCATCAGAACGGCTACCCGCCGCCGAGCGCAGCTTGCGGGCGGTGCGGTCACCAAGCGGTTAGGCGCTAAAGAGAATCGCGCTTGCGCAGCAGAAAACAGAACCGTCCGCCTTCCTCTCGCGCTTCCAGCAACGCATGACCCGATTGCCGGCTGAATGCCTCGAAATCCCTGACCGAATCCGGGTCGGTGGCGATCACCCGCAGCGTTTGCCCGCCGCGCAGCCCGGCCAGCGCTTTCTTGGCCTTGAGAATCGGCAGCGGGCAATTCAGCCCGGAAGCGTCCAGTTCCGCATCAATCACCGTCATCGCCGCAAGCACTCCACAATCATTCAGCCGCGCATTGAAGCATGTCGATTCCGGCTGGCGCAAATCCCGGAACCCCTCACCCGTGATTGAGTCTGATTGCCCATGCTCTCTTTCTGTCGCGGATCCGCCATGCGCTATCGCCTGTTGCCCTTGACTCTCAGCGTGATTCTCAGTCTGCCGCCGCTCGTTCCCGCCACGGCGCAATCCATCCTGTTGCCGGACATCGGCGACCCGGCCAGCGTCTACTTTGGCACCGACGAAGAACAAAAACTCGGTCTGGAGATCATGCGCCGCCTGCGGGATCGCGGCGCCGTCATCGACGACGTGCAACTGAACGAATATCTCAACTCCATCGGCCAGAACATCGTCACCTACGCCGACCATCATAGTGCGCCCTATACGTTTTTCATGGTGCGCGACGCCAGCATCAACGCTTTCGCCCTGCCCTATAACTTCATCGGCATCAACGCCGGTCTGCTGCTGTCCACCCAGCGCGAGGATGAGCTGGCTGGAGTGATGGCCCACGAAATCGCCCATGTCTCGCAGCGGCATATCGCCCGCGCCATTGCCGATATGAAGCGCCTGAGTCTGCCGATGGCCGCGGCGATGCTCGCCGGCGCGGCGCTGGCAGCGGCCAGCAAACAGGCCGGACAGGCGGCGATGGTCGGCTCGATGGCCGCCAGCGCCCAGCATCAAATCAGCTTCACCCGCGCCAACGAGCAGGAAGCCGACCGCATCGGTATGCAACTCTTGGCCAACGCCGGCTTCGACCCCAGGGGCATGACCGATTTCTTTGGCAAACTGGAGCGCCTGTCCAGCGGCGAAGCACGCACGCAACTACCCGACATGCTGCGCACCCATCCGCGCCCGGAAAGCCGCGCTGCGGATACCCAGGATCGTCTGCCGATTCCTCCGGTGCGCCGGGCCGGCCCCCGCGACCGTAAAGCCTATGAACTGGCCAAGGCCCGCACCCAGGTGTTACTCGCCGAAGATAATCGCGCCCTGCTCCGCGAGCTGGAAACCCGGTTCGCTTCAGGCGTCAATGAAACTGCCGACCGCTACGCCTATGCCCTGGCGCTGCGTCAGGCGGGCCGCTATGACGAAGCCCAGCAGCAAATCAGCCGCTTGCAGCGTAATGATCCAGACCGGCTGGCGTTCCGCATCGAAGCTGCGGAAATCGCCCTGGCTAAAGGCGACCGCGAACAGGCTTGGCGGCTGTTTGAAGAAGCGCAACGGCTGTATCCCGATGATTTCACATTGGCCATGCACTACGGTCGGGCGTTGAGCGCCCAGGGCGATCCGCAGCGAGCCATGCGCCTGTTGCAACCGCACCTGCGCCGCCACCCCAACGATCCGCAGTTGTATGCCGCTTACGCCCAAGCGGCCCAGCGTGCCGGCGACCGCGCCGAAACCCACGCCACCATGGCCGAGTACCACTATCTAAACGGCGAACTGCTGGCCGCGATTGAGCAACTGGAAATCGGCTTGCGCAACCCCGGACTCTCCCCGAATCAGGAAGCGCGGCTGCGCGCCCGGCTTAAACAGCTCCGCACCGAAGCGATTGCCCAGGATTTGCCGGTGTCGAAACGGAACACGCCTTGAAAAATCCTTAAACCGCGCCTGGCCCGTCTATACTAAAAATACCCTTGGCAAAGTATCAGAAAATACCCTGTGGTCATGACTCAGCAGACTTCCGCTTCCACCGTGTTTGACGCCGAACTGGCGCTCCGGCAAGCCCGCGCTTATCTGGCTTTTGGCGAGCAGGTTCAGTTAGCCACCGACCGACTCGGCGAGATCGCCAACCGCGAAACGGACTGGAGCCGCGCCCTGCAACAGCACTTTACCTCCTTCAAGGCGGCGATCAGCGAATCCGCAGAAAACCCGGCGCTGAACCCGGAGCTGGCGCGGCTGTGGCGCTTGACCGCCGACGCCTGGGGAGAAATGGCGACCACCTTGGGTGTGGCCGCCGACGCCCTGCCCGAAGCCTGGCGCAGTCATCCCGAAGTGTGGCGCGCCTATCAAAGCGCCCAAAATGACTACTTTCAGCAACTGCGGAATGCGGCGCTGGCCGCTCTGGATTTACTGGAACAGCGGCTCATCGACCTGGCTGCCAACGGCCAAACCGTGAACAGCCTGCGCGAACTCTATAACCTGTGGGTAGACTGCAACGAAGAAACCTACGGGCGCATGTTGCGCAACGCCGCCTACGGCGAACTAAATGGCCGTCTGTTCAACGCCCTGCTGCGCTGCCTGGCGCACCCGGAGGCCCAGGCATGATCCAACTCACCGCGCAACAAATCGCTGCTGAACTGGAAGGATTTCGGCAGCGCCTGGAACAAGGCGCTCGAACCTTGTCCACCCTGGGCGAAATCGAAACCGGCGTCTCACCGCGTGAAGCGATCTATCAGGAAGACAAGCTGACCCTGTACCGGTACTGGCCACGGGTGGAAAAGTCGCACTCGATCCCCCTGCTGATCGTCTACGCCCTGGTCAACCGGCCCTACATGATGGATTTGCAGGAAGACCGCTCGTTGATTCGCGGTCTGCTCGACGCCGGTCTTGAGGTTTATCTGATCGACTGGGGCTATCCCGACGCCGGCGACCGAACCCTGACGCTGGCCGATTACGTCGAGCGTTACATCGGCCATTGCGTGGACGCGCTGCGCGACCGGCACGGTATTGACGCCATTAACCTGCTGGGGGTGTGCCAGGGCGGCGCGTTGAGCCTGTGTTTTAGCGCACTGCATCCGCAACCGGTGCGTAACCTGATTACTATGGTGACGCCGGTGGATTTCCACACCCCGGATAATGTCCTCACCCACCTGCTCCGCCATGTTGACGTGGATTTGCTGGTGGACACCCTGGGCAATGTACCCGGCGCATTGCTCAACTTCGCCTTTCTGTCGTTGAGTCCTTTTCGACTCGCCGGGCAGAAATACGTCGATCTGGTGGACAGCTTTGATGACGCCCAGGCGCTGAAAAACTTCCTGCGCATGGAAAAATGGATTTTCGACAGCCCGGATCAGGCCGGCGAAGCCTTCCGCCAGTTCGCCAAGGAGTTCTTTCAGCAGAACAAGCTGATCAAGGGGGAAGTGAGGCTGGGCGACCGGCAGGTGGATTTGCGCCAGATCGCCATGCCGGTGCTGAATGTCTACGCGGCGCAGGATCACCTGGTGCCGCCCGCTGCCTCCAAGGCGCTGGCGGAATATTGCGGCAGCCGGGATTATTCGGAACTGTCGTTCCGGGGGGGACACATCGGCATTTACGTCAGCAGCCGCGCACAACGCGAAGTGCCGCCAGCCATCGCCGCTTGGCTGCTGGCGCGATAACCTCAGCCCTCTTTGTCCTTGCGCGCCTTCCGCTCTTTTTCCGGCTTGTCCCGAGGGGCGGCGGGCGGTTCCGGGACCGGCGGCGCTGGAGGAAACATCTCGTTGATGGTCACCGACGGCGGATAGGGTTTCTGGAGCTGCTCGTTGACGCTTTTCCACAGCGACAGATTGTGTTCGACCATCTCGGTCATCATCGCCAGCGGATTCTTGCCGATGAAGGTGCGCATCTGCTCACGAAACAGATGTTGTTGATCGACAAAGGCTTGCAGGCTCTTCTCCAGATAGTTGCCCATCATCCCCTGCAAGGTGTCGCCATAGAAGCGGATGATGTGCGCCAGCACCTCCGTGGTAAAAATCGGGCTGCCCTGCTCCTCCTGTTCGCTAATAATTTGCAGCAGAATCCCACGGGTAATGTCGGTATTGGTCCGGGCGTCAATCACCTGGAAGGCGGCGCGATCCAACACCAGTTGCTTCACATCTTCAAGAGTGATGTAACTGCTGACGGCGGTATCGTAAAGTCGGCGATTCGGATACTTCTTGATGATGCGCGGTTCACTCATGACGGATATGCAAAAAAAGCGGCGCGGCGTCGCAGCTTAAATGCACGACGCCGCGCGTTCTAGAGATTAGCGGAAGTAGAGACCGCCGTTAACAGTCACGTCTTCGCCGGTGAGGAAGCCGGCGTCTTCGGCAGTCATGAAGGCGACAGTGCGGGCGATTTCCGACGGCTCGCCCAGACGGCCCACCGGAATGGTCTTGACGATGCTGGCCAGCACGTCTTCGCGGATCGCCCGCACCATTTCCGTACCGATGTAGCCCGGCGAAATGGAGTTGACGGTCACGCCTTTCTTGGCGCATTCCTGGGCCAATGACTTGGTAAAGCCATACACCGCCGCTTTAGTCGCAGAATAGTTGGTCTGGCCGGCCTGACCCTTGATGCCGTTGACCGATGAAATGTTGACGATCCGCCCCCAACCCCGCTCGGTCATCCCGCCATAAACCTGTTTGGTCATGTTGAAGATGCTGTTCAGGTTGGTGTTGATGACCGCGTTCCACTGATCCGGGGTCATCTTGTGGAACATGGCGTCACGGGTGATGCCGGCGTTGTTGACCAGAATTTCAATCGGGCCGACTTCCGCCTCGATCTTCTTGCAGGTCTCAGCGCAGGACTCGAAACTGGTCACATCGGTCAAATACACCGGGATATCCAGACCTTCGGCTTTGCGGGCGGCTTTCCACTTGTCCACCACTTCGGCGGGCAGGCCGTTGTAATCAACGGCGACGGGCTGACGCCCTTGCTCTGCCAAAGCCTTGCACATCGCGGTGCCTAAACCGCCGATACCACCGGTAACAACTGCGACTCGAGCCATCAGACATTCTCCTCAGATTTATGTGGTTATGATCAATCGCGTTCGACGGCCAGCGCGACGCCCTGACCGCCGCCGATACACAGGGTCGCAAGACCCTTCTTGGCGTCCCGGCGAACCATTTCATGCAGCAGGCTCACCAGAATCCGGCAACCGGAAGCGCCGATCGGGTGGCCCAGGGCAATGGCGCCGCCGTTGACATTCACTTTGCTGGTGTCCCAGCCCATTTCGCGGTTAACGGAAATCGCCTGCGAGGCAAACGCTTCGTTAGACTCGATCAGGTCGAGCTGATCAATGCTCCAGCCGGCTTTCTTCAGACAGGCGCGGGACGCGGGAATCGGTCCAGTGCCCATGATTTTTGGATCGACGCCGGCCTTGGCGTAGGCGGCGATGCGCACCAGCGGCTTGAGGCCGAGATCGCGGGCGACACTGGCCGCCATGACCAACACTGCCGCCGCGCCGTCATTGATGCCGGAGGCATTGCCAGCGGTGATGCTGCCGTCCTGTTTGAACGCCGGACGCAGCTTGGCCAGATTTTCTGCTGTGGTATTCGGGCGGGGGAATTCATCGGTGTCGAAAATCAGCGGATCGCCTTTGCGCTGGGGAATTTCAATCGGCACGATCTCATCCTTGAAGCGCCCGGCGTTGATCGCGGCAATCGCCTTGGCCTGGGAGGCGGCGGAGAAGGCGTCCTGCTCTTCGCGGGAGATGTTCCACTGCGCGGCGATATTCTCGGCGGTGATGCCCATGTGGTAATGGTTGATCGCGCACAACAGACCTTCATTCAACATCGAATCAATCAGCTTGGCGTCGCCCATGGTGGTGCCGCGCCGCGAGCCGACCAGTAGATGCGGCGACAGACTCATGTTCTCCTGACCGCCGGCGATGACGATGCGGTTATCTTGATCACGAATGGATTGATAAGCCAGGTGGACCGCTTTCAAGCCGCTGCCGCAGACTTTGTTGATATTCAGGCAGGGGACTTCAATCGGCAGGCCAGCGTTCAGCGCCGAGGTGCGCGCTGGATTCTGCCCGGTGCCAGCCGTCAACACTTGACCCAAAATGACTTCATCAATCTGGGCTGGCGCAACGCCGGTTTTCTGCAACAAATTTTGAATGACCTTGGCGCCCAGCACATTGGCCGGAATCGTCGAAAGAGAGCCCATGAAGTTGCCAATCGCGGTTCGGGCGGCAGCGACAATGACTACGTCTTCCATCAGGTTGACCTCCAGGTTCAATTCTTGGTTAATTTAGGTTAAAAATCAGTGGAGTTTTGAGACAGGCGCATACAGCAGCGAAAAAGAGTGTTCGGGTTTCCAGGAAAAATACTGACGTTTTAGCAACCCATCAAACAGCAGAAACTGACGAAAAATCCAGTCAATTTAATCGCAGCATATTGAAGCTTGCCATACCCATTGTCAACCGGTTCCGCGTTGCAGCATTTCGGCTTTTTGCGCTGTGTTGCCGGGTTACGCCATTGCCAACTGACCCGGCAACCCGCTCCATTCAACGCGGCGCCCGATCAGCGGCGCTCGGCAACCACTCCAAATGCACCAGTAATGTCGATTGCCAGGCATGGCAGTTATCATCGCTGACCATGAACAAGCGCCGCTCCCGATAACGAGTCAGTCCTTCAAAATTGTCCATCAGCCAGCCTTGGCTGTTGTCGAAAATCGCCAGATCAGTCACTTTCAATGGCGCATCCCCCGCCGACAGTTCGGTGCGACGCAGGCGGATAATCAGTGGCCGCAACGGCGCAACAAAAGCCCGTTCTAGGGTCAGCAGGCCGCCTTCCGGCACGGCGTCCATGGCGACCAGCGCACTGCCGGGGGCGTCACTCAGAGGATAGCGCCAGAAACGGCCATCGAGGCGGAAAATTCGCACCTGACCGGCGGGGT
>JBDHRB010000092.1:0-7979 GCA_039807355.1 Candidatus Competibacteraceae bacterium | reverse complement strand
GGGGTGGGAAACAGCCAGTGGCAGGAAGAGAGTTGGAGGCGGCGACACTCCTCCAGGGTGAAATCGAGGATCGCCTGGGTAATGGCTTGCGGTCGAGGCTGGCCGGGTCGCAGCAGCAGGCGCGGACTGGTGACCGGCGTGTAGGGAATGGCGCTGACCAGCTTGGGGTAGTAGGGCTGCCGGTGGCGTCGATACGCTTCCGCCCACCCCCAATCAAAGACGAACTCGCCATAGGAGTGAGTTTTCAGGTACAAGGGTGCCGCGCCGAGCAGACGCCCGGCATCGTCCCGGCACAGGACATGCCAAGGTTGCCAGCCGACGGCTTCACCGACACAGCCGTGGCGTTCCAGGGCGCTGAGAAATTCGTGGCTGAGAAACGGGTGGCGGTCGGGAATCAGGGCGTTCCATTCGGCAGCGGGCAAGTCGTTCAGGGATTCAAGGCGTTCGAGGAGCATGAGCGAGGGATCGGGCAGGGAGACCGGCTGATTGGAACGCGAAACGGCGCGTCGGTTCGGCGGCGCGTTTTTGGATATTTACATTCATCCACATGACAGGACAGGAATTTTGGCCCAGGCACAACGCATCAAGCCCCAGCAGCCGGTAGCGCGGCTGGGTATTCTTCGCTTTTTCAACGGTGTCTTGCGCGAGGTCAGCTTCGGGCTGATGGTCGCTGTCGCGCTGGGTATGCTCGGCGCACTGGCCAGCTTTGATCCGCGTGATCCGGCTTGGACCCAGACCGCCGAGGTTGAGGAGTTGCACAATCTCGGTGGCAGCGCCGGGGCCTGGTTCGCCGATGTGGCGCTGTATTTTTTTGGCTATCCAGCGATTCTATTGCCGTTGGGCGTGGCGTTTGCCGGCTGGCGGCTGTTCGAGCGCCGCGCCTTGCTGGAGCTGGACGCGGAAATCGTACTGTTCCGGGTATTAGGGTTCGCCGTGGCCCTGTCCACCGCCTGCGGCTTGGCGGCGCTGCATCTGCCGGCTTTTCCGGGAACCTTGCCGGGCGACAATGCGGCGGGCGGATTGGTCGGCGTCTATGTCGGCCAGTTTCTGGTGCAGGCGTTTGGTTTCGCTGGCGGCAATTTGTTCATGGTCGGGTTGTTGCTGGCCGGGTTGACGTTGATGACCGGCATTCCCTGGCTGACGATGATCGACGGGATTGGCGCGGCGTTGTTGAAGGTGCTGGATGGCGCGGGCTGGCTGGTCATGGCGCCGTTACGCTGGATCGGCGATCAACGCGGCCAGCGGTCGGTAGAAGCAGAGTTAGCCGGGGAGAATCAAGCGGCGGAAACGGCATCAACCGCGCCCGCAGAGTCGCCAGCATTGAAAACAGCGCCGTCATCATTGCGGCGGCGGCTTGAGCAAGGTTCAGCACTGCTGGCGCATTGGGCGGGCGTGGCGACCGGCAAAGTCGAGCAGTCCTTGGCTAAGTGGCGCACTGACCGCGCCGGCATAGCAGAAGCCGGCAGCGTAGAGCGGCCTCCATCCTCGCCAAAGCGAGTGGAGCCGGGATTTTCGCCGAATCCATCTCCTGCGCCGAATCCGCCAGCCCAACCGCTTGAGCAGATGGAGCGGGTGGAACCCGGATTTCAAACCAATCCGCCAGCCCAGCCGAATCCGCCAGTCGAACGGATGGAGCGGGTAGAACCCGGATTTCATCCGAATCCGCCGAATGTACCGCTGCCGCTAAATCGGCCAGCGGTGGCGGCGGTCGATATGCGTCCAGCGCCCTCAGAACCGGCTATGCCTGTTGCTCCGATCAGCGACATCGAATCCCGGATGGATGCGACTTTGATTCCATCAGCGCCGCCCAAGGCAGCGTCGCCCGTTGCGGCGAGCGTTGCGCCGGTTTCACTAGTTAGCGCCGCGCCGTCGGCGAAAATGCCGCCAGCGGTTGCGCCGCCCGCAGCAGCGCCTGCGCCGGTGGTTGCGCCGCCTGCGCCAGCGACTGCGAAGGTAGAGCTGACCCCAGCGCCTAGTCATGAATTAGCGTTCGCCGACGACGCCCAGGATGCGGAAGAGAGCGAGCCGGTTGAGGAAACTGGCCCAGTCGCCACGATGATTCGCCGGCTGGCCGCGCCACCCCGGATGGTGCCTTTTGCCCTGCCGCCGCTGGATTTGCTCGACCCGCCGCCGCCGCGTCCCGCCGGTACGGCGACTGCGGTATTGGAGAGCCTGTCGCGCCGGGTGGAAAGTCTGCTGAAGAGCTTTGGCATTGCGGTGCGCGTGGTCGCGGTGGAACCCGGCCCGGTGATTACCCGCTTCGAGATCGAGCCGGCTCCGGGGGTGAAGGTCAGTCAGATCAGCAATCTGGTCAAGGATTTGGCGCGGGGTTTGTCTGTGGTCAGCGTCCGGGTGGTGGAAGTGATTCCCGGCAAATCCGTAATCGGTCTGGAAATCCCCAACCGGCAGCGCGAGATCGTTTATCTGCGTGAAGTGCTGGAATCGGCGATTTACGATCAGTCGGTGTCGCCGTTGACCTTAGCGCTGGGCAAGGACATCAGCGGCCAGCCGACCATGGTCAATTTAGCCAAGATGCCGCATTTGCTGGTGGCTGGCACGACCGGGTCCGGCAAATCGGTGGCGATCAACGCCATGTTGCTCAGTCTGTTGTACAAAGCGCCGCCCAGCGAGGTACGGTTGATTCTGGTTGATCCGAAGATGCTGGAATTGTCCATCTACGAGGACATCCCGCATCTGCTGACGCCGGTGGTGACGGATATGAAGGAGGCGGCCAATGCGCTGCGCTGGTGCGTGGCGGAAATGGAGCGGCGTTATCGACTGATGGCGGCGCTGAAAGTGCGCAACATCGCCGGGTTTAACCGCAAGGTGCAGGACGCGCTGGCGACCGGCGAAGGACTGGCCGATCCGTTTTGGACTGCGGACGGCGCGGAAACGCCGGGCGAGATGGCGGTATTGCAACCGCTGCCGTTCATCGTGGTGGTCATCGACGAGCTGGCCGACATGATGATGATCGTCGGCAAGAAGGTGGAGGAGCTGATCGCCCGGCTGGCGCAGAAAGCGCGGGCCGCCGGCATTCATCTGATTCTCGCCACGCAACGCCCATCAGTGGATGTCATCACCGGACTGATTAAAGCCAATATCCCGACGCGCATCGCCTTTCAGGTGTCGTCGCGGGTCGATTCCCGCACCATTCTCGATCAGATGGGCGCGGAGCAATTACTCGGTCACGGCGACATGCTCTATCTGCCGCCCGGCACCGGCTTGCCGCAACGGGTGCATGGCGCATTTGTCGATGACCACGAAGTGAATCGGGTGGTGGACTATCTGCGTCAGACCGGCGTCCCGGATTATATTGATGAGGTGTTGGCCGAACCGCGTGAGGAGAGCGACAACGGGACTAGCGAGAGCGATGGACGCAGCGAGAGCGATCCGCTGTATGACGAGGCGGTGCGCATCGTCACCGAATCGCGCCGCGCTTCGGTGTCCGGGGTGCAGCGCCGGTTGCGCATTGGCTATAACCGGGCGGCGCGACTGGTCGAGGAGATGGAAGCGGCGGGCGTGGTCGGTTCGGTGCAGCCGAATGGCAGCCGCGAAGTGCTGGCTCCGCCGCCGTGCTGATGGGTAGGGAACGACTCGCACCGGGACGGTCTATGCTACGGGACGATAAAGGAGCCTGATTTTGATGCGTTCATTACTGATAGCGTTGTTGCTGTTGCCGCTGACCGGCTGGGCCGCCACCCCGGTGCAGCGCTATTTCCAGGAATTGCAATCGCTGCGCGCCGACTTCGTGCAGCGAGTGTATGACGAGCGGTCGCGGATCGTGCAATCTTCCAGCGGGCAGATGCTGATGCGTCGGCCCGGCCAGTTTCGCTGGGATTATCGAATGCCCGCCGAACAGATCATCGTCGCCGACGGCGAGCGGCTCTGGGCCTACGATGTCGATTTGGCGCAGGTGACGGTGCGCAAGCTGGATACGGCGTTGAGCGCAACGCCTCTGGCGTTGTTGAGCGGGGCCGCGCCGATTGAGGACACTTTTGCCGTCGGCAGCGTCCAGCGCCGCGATGGACTGGACTGGTATGAATTGACCCCGAAGCAGACGCAGGCGGAATTTCGGCTGCTGCGCATCGCTTTCAGGGAACAGGCGCTGGTCAGTCTGGAGCTGGAAGATCGCTTCGGCCAGCGCACCCGCTTGGATTTCCAGAAACTGGAGCGCAATCCGGCGCTGGACCCCGCGCTGCTGAAATTCACCCCGCCGCCGGGCGTGGATGTGGTCGGCGACGCCGGTTAGCCGGGTTGGACAGGGCTTGAAAACGCCCCGCTCTTTGGCGTTCAGAGAGCGGGGCGGGTTGTTTTAGTGGCTGACCGCGACTTTCTTGCCCTTGGGCTGACCGATAGCGGCGAGCATCTCGGTGAACCATGGGGTGTCAATATCAAAAGGCTTGCCGCCCTTGATGCGCGGAAATTCAATGGCGCGCAACACGCCGCCGCGATCCTCGTCATGACCGATGACCCCGGCTTCGCGGCGCATCGCGCATTCCACCGCCAGATCAACGCAGGATTTAATCAGGCGCAAATCTTCCAGATTGGCTGGGGCGGCGCGAGAGAAATAGCCGGATTTCTGCACCAGAGTTTTTTCCGCGCCGATCATCCCGGCGAACTGCTCGCCGAACCATTTGCCGGGGTTGACCGCATCCAACTTGATATGGCCGAAGGCGTCGCGGGGCACTTCCTGACCCTTGGCCTGTAACTCGGCGATAATCGACTCGACGCCCGCGCCTTCGGAAATGAAGATGTTGATGTCATCGACCTGATCCATCAGGGCACGCAGCCGTGCGGCTTCAGCGGCGATATCCACTTCCATTTCCGGGATGTAGACGGCGTGAATGTCAAATTCAGAGCGTTCCAGGCCAATCGCCGGCAGCCATTCGGCGCGGTCCAGCAGCTTGCGGTATTCCAGCGCGGTGGCGGCGGTCAGCCAGCCGCAGTTGCGCCCCATCACTTCATGGACGATCAACATGCGCGGATTGGCGTTGTTCTCGGCGACGATGTTGTGGAAGTAATGCGCGCCCTGTTCCGCCGCAGTCCACGCGCCCAGCGATTGCCGGATCGGGTACACGTCATTGTCCACGGTTTTGGGCAGGCCGATGACGGTGAGTCCGTAGTTGTTTTTCGCCAGAAAGGCGGCCAGATCGGCAGCAGCGGTGTTGGTGTCGTCACCGCCGATGGTGTGCAGCACGTCAACCCCGTCCTTGACCAGTTGATCGGCGGCGACTTGCTGCGGGTCCTGACCTTCCTGAATCAGACCGCGCTTGATGCAGTCCTTGACATTGGTCAGCTTGACCCGGCTGTTGCCGATGGGCGAGCCGCCGAAGCGATGCAGCAGCCGGGCTTTTTCGCGGATTTCCGGGGTAACGGTGTAATAGTCACCGAGCAGCAGCCCTTTGTAGCCGCTGTGGTAGCAGATGATCTCGATGCTTGGGTCGATTTCGGTGTAGCGCTCAATCAGACCCCCGACTGCGGAACTCAGGCAGGGGGCCAGACCGCCGGCGGTGAGAATGGCGACTTTTTTCGGTTTGCTCATGGCGGATGCGGACCTCGACAGGTGATAGGGGAAGGCGTTGCTTGGAAAATAGCCGTGGAAAGGGCATTTTGCTATCCCGGACGGGAAAATTTGCCGGGATTAACGGCGCAGGTACGCCAGTTCCTTGGGCAAGGTGACATTATTGCCAAAGCTGTCTTCGCCATAGCCGGAGCGGGCCAGCAATTCCAGATCGCTCAACACCCGCTTGTCGCCGGTGAAGGCGATGTTCAAGTCGGTTTGGATGTCGATTTGCCCAGTCGCCAGTAATCGGGCGATTTCCCCAGTGACCTTCTCCAGCAGGATGCTTTCCCGGCTGAACTCGTCGGAGAGGTTGAGCGGTTGCTGGTAAATAATCAGTTTGCCCTGCTCGGCGAGCTTCAGCACCACATCCAGCACCGCCGCTCGCACCTGATGATCGCCGGGTTGATCCGCCGGCAGCGGCAGATTGCCGATTTCCGCAGCCAGCCAGCGCCGTTTGTGGGCGTTGATCCGTTCGTTGGCGCGGAAAATGTCCATCGGCGAATTGGCGTCGTAGTATTGCCCATCCAGTTCCATGGTGATGTGACTGCCGTAATGCTGGGCGATTTTGGCGATTAAGGTTGCTGGCCGGACGTGGAAACCGCGATAGGACGGCACCGGCACTTCGATTTTTCCCACTTCGGCGTAGCGGCGCAGCATGGCGTGACAAAACCCGCGCCCCTCGCCGAGATAGTGACCGGCGTGGGCCAGCGCATAGTTCATCAACAGCGCCAGCACGGTTCGGGTGGAAACCACCGGCTGGCGGCGCAGCGCCGCGTCGCCGGTTTTGGCGTTCAAGTGCCGTTCATAGTAATGCACGAGCTGGGTGGCGATTTCCAGCAGATGAAAGACCGCGCTGATATGGCCGCGCAAAATCGGTAAATCGGTATCCAGCGACTCCAGTTCCGTTTCCGACACATGGGTGTCGTACAACGCTTGCAGGCTGTGAAAGCGAAATTGCAAATAGCGCAGATTGTCTTCGCTGATCGGTTCAGGGAAGCAGTTGGCGTATTGCGCCGGGTTCACCCAGTCGGCGATGTGCAGCAACTCGCTTTCCGCAGCGAGATTGAGATAGGCGGTGGACAGGTAGATGACGGTTTCGGCGGCGCTGCTGATTTTGCGCGTGGCCCGGTCGCGGGGCAGGCGTCCGGGCGGCAACGGCTCTTGAAAGTCCTGGGTATCGAGTGGGTCGCCGGCCAGCGTCAGGTTGAGATGCGCCGCCTGGAGCAGGAAACGTTGCCCGGCTTTGAGCAGAATTGCTTGGGTGGTGCGCAGGGATTGCGCGGTCGCCAGGGCGAAATCCTGCCCGGCTGGCGGCAGCCGGTAGTCGGGCAGAGCGTGCTGGATATGCAGCAGTTTATAAGCGACATCCGCGAACAGTTTCAGGGTGGCGGTCAGCGACCGGAACCGCGCCCATTGGCGATTGTTGCGCGCCCCATAGGCATCGAGAAATTCCTCCAACTGCACGGCTTGGGACAATACGTCGGCGACGAACGGTCGGGTCAGGGCAAATGCGCTTGGACGCGGCGCGGACAATAGATGGGTTAATCGAAGCAGGCGCTGGGCGCGGGCGGCGGCGAGAACGCTGAATTGTTGATGGGGGAGGATGATGGAAGGGGCTGGTGAATCCACGCTCGGAGTGTCCGTGACAAAAACGCTGATGACCGGGCAGATAGTAACAGGTCTTGGCGAACCGTGTTGGTGGAGCGGGACGGCGGGCGGCGACGCCAGGATTGAGTCGGGGTTTTTGACTGACCGTTCTTATATCATCACCTAAATCTATTCCGCCAGGGCTAGCGGAAGAATTGACATTGACAAAAGATAGGCTTTACTTTCCGAAGTCTGCTGACTCAATAACCGCGTCAGCAGGGCGTCTCAACCAGCGGCCAGGATCGGCCATCATCAATCAATCAAGAATGAACGCAGCAACCCTGCGCTACCCCGCAAATGAGGATGAACTATGGCTCTTAAAGAAGTCGTGATCGTCAGCGCCGCTCGGACGGCTATTGGCAGATTCATGGGATCGCTCAAAGATGTTTCCGCACGCGACCTGGCCATCACCGCCGCCAAGGGCGCAATCGAACGGTCCGGCGTCCCTGCCGATCAGATTGACGAAATCTGCATGGGACAGCTTTATCTCGGTATGCAGGGTTCGCTGCCGGCGCGGCAAGTAAGTATGCGGGTAGGCCTGCCGCATCACAGCAGCGCGGTTTCCGTGAATCAAAATTGCACCTCCGGGATGCGCGCCCTGGAAATCGCCTGCCACAACATCATGTTGGGCCAAACCGAGATCGGCCTGGTCGTCGGGGTGGAGAGCATGACCAATGCGCCTTACCTGCTGCCCAAGGCGCGCATGGGCTATCGGATGGGCCAGGGCAACATCGAAGACAGCATGATTCACGACGGCCTGTTCGATGAA
>JBDHRB010000091.1:0-8065 GCA_039807355.1 Candidatus Competibacteraceae bacterium | reverse complement strand
CGACTCATAGCTAGACTCCTAAAAAGTGTTAATAAAGAGGCTCTTATTATAACAAAATTAAATGGTAAATGGTATAAACACGAACGCTATCGAAGCGGAGCAAGCATGGTTTCATGTGAAACCACGGGCGCAACTGCTATAGCGCTCCTCGACGAGTTGTGGTTTCCATCCAATGACGAAATCCCCCCTAACCCCCTTTTTCAAAGGGGGGAGCTGCGTTAGCAGCGGGGGGATTTTGTCCATTTCCACAACTCAGATCGGATTGCTATATTGGAGAGTAACCGCCTCGCTCAACGCCGCAAACGCCGCCAAATCCAATGTTTCCGGGCGAGCGATGGGATCGACGCCGGCGGCTTTGATTTGGTCCACATCGAGTAACCCTTGCAGGCTGTTGCGCAGGGTCTTGCGGCGCTGGGCGAACGCCCGCCGCACGACCTCGGCCAATCGCTGCTCGTCCCGCACGGTGATGGCGGATGTTTCATGTGGAACCAACCGCACGACCGCCGACCAGACTTTGGGCGGTGGCTGGAAAGCGCCCGGCCCGACCGTAAACAGCGCTTCGATCCGGCAGCGGTATTGCAGCATCACCGATAGCCGACCGTAAGCGTCCTCACCGGGACCTGCCGCCATTCGCTCAACCACCTCTCGCTGCAACATGAAGTACAGATCATCGAGATGCTTGGCCTGGGTCAGCAGGTGAAACAGCAGCGGGGTGGAAATGTTGTAAGGCAGATTGCCGGCCACCCGTAATCGAGGCCCCGCGCCGCGCAGCCTGGCAAAATCAAACGCCAGCGCATCGGCCTGATGAATCCGCAGCGTTCCCAGCCCAGAACACCGCTCCTGCAACGGTTCCAGTAAATCGCGATCCAGTTCCACTACATCCAGCTCCCCAACCGCTTGCAACAACGGTCGGGTCAACGCGCCTAAACCGGGACCGATTTCCACCCAACGCTGGCCGGGTCTGGGACCAATCGCTGCAATAAGACGGGCAATGACCTGAGGATCATGCAGAAAATGTTGCCCAAAGCGCTTGCGCGGTTGATGCCAGGCAGGAACTCCGCTCATGGTTCCACAACTGACGAGGCTGGCTCCTCCGCATGTGGCAAACGAATTTCCACATAGGCTTCATCCCGCAGCCGGCGCAGCCATTGCTCCCATTCCTCATCAGAGCGCCGCCGAAACAGTGCTTCACGCACCCGTGCCCGCTCGGTTTCCGAGGACGCCGGACCCTGGCGGCGCTCCAGCGTCTGGACGATATGCCAGCCAAACTGGGTTTTGAACGGGGCGCTGATCTGGTTCGCCTGTAACCCCTCCAGTTCCTGTTCAAACTCTGGAACCAGCATTCCCGGCGCAGTCCAACCCAAATCGCCGCCCCGCGCCCCAGAGCCTTTATCATCGGAATGGGTGCGCGCCAGTTCGGCAAAGTCTTCGCCGGACTGAATGCGCTGGCGCAGTTGCTCCAGTTTCTGGCGGGCCTGGTCATCGGACAGCTCAGGGGAAGTTTTCAGCAGGATATGTCGGGCGCGGGTTTGCTGCACCAGTCCCGGCGCGGCAGCCTGACGCTCGGTGCGGGCTGCGCCGCCGCCGCGCACTTCCAGCAATTTGACGATATGGAAGCCGCTGGGACTGCGAATCAGTTCGCTGAATTGGCCGGGGCGCAGTTTGGGTACGACATTGGCGAAGATGGTCGGCAGTTGTTCGGCATCGCGCCAGCCCAGATCACCGCCTTCCAGGGCTTGCTGGCCGGCAGAGACGCCCGCCGCCAGTTGCCGAAAATCCTCGCCTTTGCGCAAGCGGGCCAGCACCTGCTCCGCCTGGCTCTTCACCGCTGCGATTTGCTCCGGCGACGCTCCTTCTGGAACCGCCAGCAAAATCTGAGCGATGTGATACTGACGCGGGCCGCCGCCGGGATCAGCGCCTGGAGCGGGATCGCCGCCTGAACTGGCGATTTGCGCCTGCACGCTGGCGACATCCTGCTCGGAAATCTGAATTTGGCTGTCCACCACTTTCTGCCGCAGACGCGCCGCCAACAATTCCCGGCGCACGTCATCGCGGAACCGGGCGAAACTCAGGCCATCTTTTTCAACGGTCTGGCGCAACTGCGTCAGCGTCATGTTATTGCGCCGGGCCAGGTTGTCGATAGCGGCGTTCAGAGTAGCATCATCCACCGTGACGCCATTGCGTTCGGCGGCGCGCAGTTGCAACTGGGACAGGATCAACCGCTCCAGCACCTGGCTTTCCAGCAAGGGGCGCGGCGGTAACGGCGCTTTCTTCTGCTCCATCTGCTGCTGAATTTGCGCGGTTGCTGTTTCCAGCTCCCGGCGGGTGATCACGTCGTCGTTGACCACCGCCACAATCGCATCCAGGGTGCTGGCCGCGCCTTCCGGCCCTGGGCCGAACACCATTTGCGTCGCGCCGGGAACCGGCAGCACGCACAGTAACAGGGAAAAAAGCCATGTTTTTCTGTGGATCATCGGCAAAAACCCTTAGTAACGAATCGGTTGATAGCCGAAAATGGAATTCTTCAGGACCGTCTCCAACCCCCCGCCCAACCGGGACAGGCCCTTCAATTCCAGTTCCAGGTAAAAGGCGCTCTGCGCATCGACTTCGAGGGTGCTGGAGCGATATTGACGCGCCACCGCCCGCAGCGCCCAGCAACAATCTTCATATTCCAGCCCGGCCAGCGTTTCCAGATTGCGCCCGGCGTTCATCGCCTGATTCCAACGCGCCAACACTCGCCATTGCCCATTGAGCGGCCAGAGCAGCGACACATCCACCGAATGCACTTGATCGCCGGAGTCAATCGCTTCAACAGACGGGTCGCGGTCGAGCAGATAAGACAGATTGACCAGTTGTCGGGGATTGGCGTAGTAGCGCAGATCGAGTGCGCTGCGCAGCAGATCGCGGTTGTCCTCGTTCATTTGCACGCCGCCCTGCACTGACCAGCGCGAGGTCAGGTTCACTGCGCCTTGCGCGATCAGCCCCGAAGTGTCTGCTGTTTCCGGGGGCGCTTCGGGATACAAGCCGACCCGGCGATCCTCGAAATATTGAATCTGGCCGACGCTGGCGCGCAACCGCTCCCGACCGCTGCGCCCGTCGATGATCCGGGTGGTCAGCGCAGCGGTCAACTGATTGGCGTCGCCCAGCCGATCTGCGCCGATGAAACGGTTCTTGCGGAACAGCCAGTCGAAATCCCGATCCATCCGCGTGCTGTCAAACAGCGGAATATCGTCCTGATTGCGGTAGGGCACATAGAGATAAAACAGCCGAGGCTCCAGGGTCTGCGTCCCGGAACTGACGCCCAGCCAGTCCGCCTGCAACGGTCGGTCAAAGATCAGGCCGCTGTCCAGACTGAGAATCGGCGCATCGCGGGTTGGCGCATCGTTGGCCTGCGGGGCGTTATCGTCGAGTTGGTAAGCGGTGTAGCGGAAACTGGCTTCCGGTTTCAGATAGCCCCAGGACTGGGCCAGCGTCCAGTTCACCGTCGGCCAGAGATCGAACCGGGAGCCGGTGACCATATCGGTTTGCTGGAAATTGACCAGCTCGCCATACAGCCGGTAATTCAAGCCCCCGGCGGAGTAAACCGGCCAAGAGCCGTCAAACAGCAGTTGCGGCAGGCGCTGATAGGGATTGCCAGTGATCGAGAACAGCGCCGGATTAAGAATCTGATAGCCTTGCACCCGCGCCAGCGCCTGCCAGCCGTCGCCGTAATAACGGGCGTCGAGATGCCGCTCCAGATAATTAATCGTCAGGAACTCCAGATTATTGTCCAGATCGCGCAGATAGCTGTCGTCGGACACATATTCATAGCGCAGGTCGGTGTAGAGATTCGGCAATGGCGCGGCGCGGTCGCTGGCGTTGAAGGAACTGCGCTCGCCGCCATAGCGACGATCATAGGGAATATATTCAACGCCGATTTGCCCCTGATTTTTCGGATACAGATAGCGGTATTCCGTCCCCAGTAACAACCCGCGTGCGGTCATCAGGCGCGGGGTCAGGGTCATGTCGCGGTTGGGCGCGATATTCCAGTAATAAGGAACCTGAAGGTCCAGGCCAGTCTCGCTGGCGTAGCCCTGGCGCGGAAACAGAAAGCCCGACTGCCGCTCATCGGTGATGGGAAACGACAGGTAGGGAAAATAAAACACCGGCACGCCTTTAAAGGCGAGCGTGATGTCGCGGGCCACGCCGCGCTGGGTGGCTTCATCGAGTTGCAGATCGCGGCTGCGCAGCTCCCAAAACTCCTGACCACGCGGACAGGTTGAATAGGTGGCGTTTTCCAACTGGCTGCGCTGCTGTCGCCGGTCAAAGCGGACTTCTTCGGCATAGCCCTGGGCGTTGCGGCTGGGCAGGTAATAATCGGCATCCTTGAACCAGCCGGTTTCATCGTTCAAATGCACTTCGGCCTGCTGGCCGCGCAGCGCCTGGCTGGAGTCGCCATAGGTGAAGCCGCCTTCAATCAGCACCCGGTGATCGGGGCGCTCCAGGGTGATCCGTTCGGCGCGCAAACGCTGATCGCCACGCGCCAGACTGACATTGCCTTCCAGCAGGGAAAAGCTCGGTGATGACTCGACCCGTTGAGCATCCGCCTGGAGCGGCAACGCTTCCAACGGCGGCGCATTGGCCGCAGCGGGCACAATCTCGCCGGCCAGTTCATCAAGTTCGCAACGCACCCAGGGATCAAACGGATTGACGGATTGGGCCTGGACGCCCGCCAGCGGCAACAGCAGCAAAGCGGCTCCGGCCATCAGCAATGGATAACGCGGCATCACGGAAACGGGGTTTTACGCAGCAAGGGAAGTGCCCTAACATCGCATAGATTGATTCCTGCTGCAATGACGGGCGCAGGAAGCCGACCGTAACGCCCCGTGCGCCGGGGCGGAATAACCGCCCGACCAACTTTCGAGGATGGAGCATATTTTGTGAGTGACCGTGAGCAATTACTGCGCGAATGGTTGCATGAGACCTTGCCGACCCCGCCAGAACGCATCGCCCCGGCGTCCAGCGACGCCAGTTTCCGCCGTTACTTTCGGGTTTGGCATGACGGTCAAACCCAAGTGGTGATGGATGCGCCGCCGGATAAAGAGGATTGCCGGCCCTTCGTGGCGATTGCCCAGGCGATGCGTGGTCTGGGCCTGAATACCCCGGAAATTCTCGCCGGCGATCTGGATCAAGGATTGCTGTTGCTGACCGATCTCGGCTCTCGCCAATATCTGCCGGAACTCGATGCGCACAGCGTTCCCCATTTGTACGGCGATGCGCTGGCGGCGCTGGCGCGTTTGCAGATCGGCGGCGACCCGGCCTCGCCGTTACTGCCGCCCTACGATTCGGCGCTGCTGCATCGGGAGATGGAACTGTTCCGCGAGTGGTTGCTCGGTCGGTTACTCGGCTTGGCGCTCAACGCAGACGAACAGCAAATCCTCGACCAGACTTTTACCTTGTTGGCGGACAATGCGCTGGAGCAGCCCCGGGTTTGGGTGCATCGAGATTATCACTCGCGCAATTTAATGATTACTGACCCGGACAATCCCGGCGTGCTGGATTTTCAGGACGCGGTGGTCGGCGCGGTCACTTACGATCTGGTTTCTCTACTGCGCGACTGCTACGTCGCCTGGCCGCGCCAGCAGGTCGAATCCTGGGCGCTGGATTATCGGATGCGGCTGCGGGCGCTGGGCATGAACGGGCTGGATGACGCCGATCAGTTTCTGCGCTGGTTCGATCTGATGGGCGTGCAGCGTCACCTCAAGGCCAGCGGGATTTTCGCCCGTCTTTATCTGCGCGACGGCAAATCCGGCTATCTCCAGGACATTCCCCGCACCCTTGGATATGTCCTGGAGGTTGCGAGCCGTTATGCCGAACTGGCCGATTTGCAATATCTACTGCAAGCGCACAGCGTGGATCGCTGGCGACCGGACGGGTTCGCGTCGTGAAAGCGATGATTCTGGCCGCCGGGCGCGGCGAGCGGATGCGCCCCTTGACCGATCACACGCCAAAACCTTTGTTGCCCATCGCCGGCACGCCGCTGATCGTTCACCACCTCAAAGCATTACGGGCGGCGGGGATCGTCGAGGTGGTGATTAACACCGGCCATCTCGGTGAGCAGTTGCCGGCGGCGCTCGGCGATGGTCAACACTGGGGAATGCGTATTCTCTGGTCGCCGGAACCGCCTGAGGCGCTGGAAACCGGCGGCGGCATTTTCCAGGCGCTGCCGTTGCTGGGCCAGGAGCCGTTTATCGTGGTCAATGGCGATGTCTGGACCGATTATCCGTTGGCCCGTTGGACCGAACCGCCGCTGGCTCCATCCGGGCTGGCGCATCTGGCGCTGGTGAATAATCCGCCGCATCATGCCGAGGGCGATTTTGCCCTGCTGGAAAACGGTCAGCTTACAGAACAGGGAACGCCGCGCTGGACGTTCAGCGGCTTCAGCGTGCTGCGCCCGGAACTGTTCGCTGATTGCCAAGCGGGACGGTTTCCGCTGGGGCCGTTACTGCGACGGGCGATGGCGGCAGGTCAGGTCAGCGGTGAGTTTTATCCGGGGGAATGGCGGGATATTGGCACGCCGCAACGGCTGGAGGAATTGAATGCGATGTTCAGCGCACCCCGGTAAAGCTCGGCTATTTCCCTATTCGCCACGCTCGCGCTTTTCCTCTTCGATGCGCGTCATCGCGCCTTCAATCCATTCTTCCACTTGCCGAGTCAACTCCTGCGGCGAACGCCCGCTGCTTTCCAACAGCGGGCCAAACGCCACCTGAATCGTTCCAGGCCGTTTGATAAAGCCGCGCCGTGGCCAGAACTCGCCGGCATTGAGCGCGACCGGCAAAATCGCACACCCGCTGCGCGCCGCCAGCACGGCGCCGCCCGTCCCATAACGCTGGCGAACGCCCGGCGCCACGCGGGTGCCTTCAGGAAAGATCAACACCCATTGCCCAGCGCGGAGATGTTCCACGCCTTGCCGGATGAGCTGTTTGACGGAGGACGCGCCGGCCTGGCGATTGATCGCAATCGGCCGTAACAACGCCATCGCCCAGCCGAAAAACGGCAGCCAGAGCAATTCCCGCTTGATGACCCACGCCATCGGCGGCAGATATTGATGAAGAAACATGGTTTCCCAAGTCGATTGATGCTTGGCCATCACCACCACCGGCTGGTCCGGCGAGTCGGGAATGTGCTCAACGCCGCTTAATTGATAGTCGATGCGGCAGGTCACGCGCAGCCACCAGATATTGAAACGGCTCCACAGCTTGGACAATCGGTAACGCTGGACAAATGGCAGGAAAAAACCGACGACGACCAGCAGCGCCACGCCGCCGGTCGAGGCGATCATACCGACGGAAAACAGCAGCGAGCGCAACAGCAGAATCGGCGTTGCCGATTGCACAGTCGTTTGAGCAGAGGACATGGCGGAGACTCGGCGGTTATTCATGGCTGGCGATCAGATGATCGGCCAGCGCAGCCAGGTTATCGAAAGTAGGCACATTGGCGCAGATTTCCGCATCCCGTTCCAGCGTCGCTGCGCCCTTGCCGGTTCGCACCAGAAACGGCTGGGCATTAGCGGCGCGGGCCGCCCGAATGTCGCGCACGCTGTCGCCGACCACCGGCACCCCCTGTAGGCTGCACTTCAGGCGTCGGCTAATTTCGAGCAACATCCCAGGATTCGGTTTGCGGTAGGGATTGGCCTCATCGAGATCCGGGCAGAAGAACACCGCGTCGATCAAGCCTCCAGCGCCCTGCGCCATTTGATGCATCTTCTTGTGGATCAAATTCAGGGTTTCCAGATCGAACAAGCCGCGCACAATCCCGGACTGGTTGGTGGCGACGACGATGCGATAACCGGCATGACTCAGGCGCGCCATGGCCTCCAGACTGCCGGGAATCGGTATCCATTCGTCCGGGGATTTGATAAAGGCGTCGGAATCTTCATTAATCACGCCGTCACGGTCCAGAATAATCAGCTTCATGGGGATCGGTGTTGAGTGCGCATGGAAAGTGAATTGGAGTTGCGCCATGACGGAATTTCACCGCGTTCCTGACGAGGCTCATTCGTCTGGCGCATTCGCGCTTCCTCGTA
>JBDHRB010000090.1:0-8132 GCA_039807355.1 Candidatus Competibacteraceae bacterium | reverse complement strand
TACGAGGAAGCGCGAATGCGCCAGACGAATGAGCCTCGTCAGGAACGCGGTGAAATTCCGTCATGGCGCAACTCCAACTTCCTCTGCGCCTCCTGGATCGCCGTCTGCGCCGCGAGCGGCTGATTGTGTTATGCCAAAGCCCGCTTTAAGCTTGCCGGTCAATTCCGGTAAGAGGTGGAACAATGGCTGGCAAAACGCTCTACGACAAATTATGGGACGCCCACGTGGTGCGCGCCGATTCCGATGGCGCTACCCTGCTCTATATCGACCGTCATCTGGTGCATGAAGTCACCTCGCCGCAAGCCTTTGAAGGTTTGCGCCTGGCCGGACGCCAGCCCTGGCGACGGGAATCCATGTTGGCCATGCCCGATCACAACACGCCAACCACCCCCGGCTTCACCCGCATTGACGACCCGGTTTCGCGCTTGCAGGTTGAAACCCTCGATATCAACGCACGCGGCTACGGCCTGCGCTATTTCGCCATTGGCGATCTGCGCCGGGGCATTGTCCATGTAGTCGGGCCGGAACAGGGCGCGACCTTGCCGGGGATGACCGTGGTCTGCGGCGACTCGCACACCTCCACCCATGGCGCATTCGGCGCGCTGGCCTTTGGGGTCGGCACTTCCGAAGTCGAGCATGTCATGGCCACGCAGTGCCTAATCCAGAAAAAAGCCAAAACGATGCTGATTCAGGTTGACGGTCAGGCCGGGCCGGGAGTTTCGGCCAAAGACCTGGCGCTGGCCATCATCGGGCGCATCGGCACTGCCGGCGGCACCGGCTACGCGATTGAATTCGCCGGCGCGGCGATTCGGGCGTTGAGCATGGAAGGACGCATGACCGTCTGCAACATGGCGATTGAAGCCGGGGCGCGCGCCGGCATGATCGCGGTGGATGAGGTGACTATTGATTATCTGCGGGATCGCCCCTATGCGCCGCTCGGCGATCAGTGGCGTCAAGCGATTGCGGAATGGCGCGAATTGCGCAGCGACCCCGACGCGGTATTTGACCGGATCGTGACGCTGGACGCGGCGGCGATTAAACCACAAGTCACCTGGGGCACTTCGCCGGAGATGGTGGCTGCGGTCGACGAATGCATTCCCGACCCGGCGCGGGAGGCTGATCCGGTCAAGCGCAGCGGCCTGGAACGGGCGCTGGCCTACATGGGTCTGCAACCGAATACGCCGATCACCGAGATTCTGCTGGATCGGGTGTTCATCGGCTCTTGCACCAATGGGCGGATTGAAGACTTGCGGGCGGCGGCGGCGGTAGTCAAAGGCCGCTCGGTGGCGCCGACGCTGAAACAGGCGCTGGCGGTGCCGGGTTCCGGACTGGTCAAGCGCCAGGCGGAAAGCGAGGGCTTGGACCAGATTTTCCGCGACGCCGGTTTTGAATGGCGCGAACCGGGTTGTTCGATGTGTCTGGCGATGAACGCCGACCGCCTGTTGCCCGGCGAACATTGCGCTTCCACCTCCAACCGCAATTTTGAAGGCCGGCAGGGTCAAGGCGGACGCACCCATTTGGTCAGTCCGGCCATGGCGGCGGCAGCGGCCATCGCCGGTCATTTCGTTGACGTGCGGACCTTCTGAGGAATTCGCCATGCAAGCTTTTACCTTTCTCGACGGTCTGGTTGCGCCGCTGGACCGCGCCAATGTGGACACCGACGCGATCATTCCCAAACAGTTTCTCAAGTCGATCCGCCGCAGCGGTTTCGGCCCCTACCTGTTCGATGAATGGCGCTATCAGGATCACGGCGAACCCGGCATGGACTGTGCCGGACGGCCATTGAACGCGGATTTTGTGTTGAACCAGCCGCGCTATCAGGGCGCGAGCATCCTGCTGGCGCGGGAGAACTTCGGTTGCGGCTCCTCCCGCGAACACGCGGTGTGGGCGCTGGATGAATACGGCATCCGTTGCGTGATCGCGCCGAGCTTCGCCGACATCTTTTTCAGCAACTGCTTTAAATCCGGTCTGCTGCCGATCCGCCTGGACAGCGCCGCCGTCGATCAACTGTTTCACCAAGTGCAAACAACGCCCGGTTATCGGCTGCGCGTCGATCTGGCCGAGCAAAGCGTGACCCTGCCAGACGCTACCGCGCTGCGCTTCGACATCGACCCGTTCCGCAAGGAATGTCTGCTCAATGGCTGGGATGAAATCAGCCTGACCTTGCGCCACGCCGAGGCGATTCACGCCTTTGAAGCCCGCCGCCGCCAGCAAGCGCCCTGGCTGTTCGCCTGAGCAACCCGCCGAAACCCCCCATGCCTCACCCGATTCTGATTCTTCCCGGCGACGGCGTTGGCCCGGAAATCATCGCCGAGGCGGTGAAAGTCCTGGAATGTCTGCGCCAGGAACACGGCCTTGATGTGGTTCTCGAATACGGCCTGCTCGGCGGTTGCGCGGTCGATGCGCTCGGTTCGCCCTATCCTGAAGCCACCCGTCGGCAGATTCACGCCGCCGATGCGATCTTGCTGGGCGCGGTCGGCGGCCCGCAGTGGGATGGACTGGATCGTCCACTGCGCCCGGAACAAGGTCTGCTGGCGATTCGCAGCGAGCTGCATCTGTTCGCCAATTTGCGCCCGGCCAAGCTCTACCCGCAACTGGCTGGGGCGTCCTCGCTCAAGCCGGAACTGGTCGCCGGGCTGGACCTGCTGATGGTCCGCGAACTGAATGGCGATCTCTACGTCGGCCAGCCGCGTGGCATTCGCACCCTGAAAAACGGTGAGCGCGAAGGCTTCAACACCATGGTCTACCGCGAATCGGAAATCGAGCGGATCGCCCGGGTCGCCTTTGCCGCCGCCCGGCAACGGCAACGCCGGGTCTGTTCGGTGGATAAAGCCAACGCCCTGGAAACCTCTGAGCTATGGCGGGAGGTGGTGAGCCGGGTGGCGAAGGATTACCCCGACGTGGCGTTGTCGCATCTCTATGTGGATAACGCCGCCATGCAACTGGTGCGCGCCCCGAAGCAATTCGATGTGCTGCTCACCAGCAATCTGTTCGGCGACATTCTGTCCGATTGCGCCGCCATGCTCACCGGCTCCATCGGCATGTTGCCTTCCGCCTCGCTGGACGCGCACGGCAAAGGGTTGTACGAACCGATCCACGGTTCCGCGCCCGACATCGCCGGTCGGGGCATCGCCAATCCGCTGGCGGCGATTCTGTCCGTAGCGCTGCTGTTGCGCTACAGCCTTGATCAGCCGGAGCTGGCGCAGCGCGTAGAAAGCGCGGTCGGGCGGGTGTTGGATCAGGGTCTGCGCACTCTGGACATCACCGCGACCGGCATGACTGCGGTCGGCACTCAGGCGATGGGCGATGCGGTGGTCGCGGCGCTCTAGGATTCCCTGACATTATCCTTCTCAAGTGAGGCAAGCATCATGAAGCGCGTAGGTTTAATCGGTTGGCGGGGCATGGTCGGTTCGGTGCTGATGGAGCGGATGCGGGCGGAAAACGATTTCGCCTTGATCGATCCGGTGTTTTTCACCACCTCCAATGTCGGCGGTCAGGGGCCAAACATTGGCCGCGAAACGCCGCCGCTGCAAGACGCCCGGTCGATTGAGGCGTTAAAGACCCTGGAGATCATCGTCACCTGCCAGGGCGGCGACTACACGAATGAGATTTATCCGCAACTGCGCGCCGCTGGTTGGCGCGGCTACTGGATCGACGCCGCTTCCGCATTACGCATGAAAGACGACGCGGTGATTATCCTCGATCCGGTCAACCGCCGCGTCATCGACGAGGCGCTGGCTCAGGGTGTCAAGGATTACATCGGCGGCAACTGCACGGTCAGCCTGATGCTGATGGGTCTGGGCGGGCTGTTCACTCACGGGCTGGTCGAGTGGATGAGCGCGATGACCTATCAGGCGGCGTCCGGGGCTGGAGCGCAGAACATGCGCGAACTGATCGAACAAATGGGCGCGATTCATGGCGCGGTGGCGGATCGGCTGGCGCAACCGGCTTCGGCGATTCTGGACATTGATCGCCTCGTCGCCGAGACGATTCGCTCCGACGCCTTCCCGACCGCGAATTTCGGCGTGCCGCTGGCCGGCAGCCTGATTCCCTGGATCGACAAGCAACTGGACAACGGGCAAAGCCGCGAAGAATGGAAAGGCCAGGCTGAGACCAACAAGATTCTCGGTCGCGCCGATCAGCCGATTCCAATTGACGGCCTGTGCGTGCGGATTGGCGCGATGCGCTGCCACAGCCAGGCGCTGACCATCAAGCTGACCCGCGATGTTCCGCTGGATGAACTGGTTGAAATGATCGGCGTCGCCAACGACTGGGTGAAGATCGTGCCGAACCAGCGCGAATCTTCGATGCGCGAACTGACCCCGGCGGCGGTCACCGGAACTTTGAGCGTGCCGGTCGGACGGCTGCGCAAGCTCAACATGGGGGCGGATTATCTGGGCGCTTTCACCTGCGGCGACCAGTTATTGTGGGGGGCTGCCGAACCGCTGCGGCGGATGTTGCGCATTCTGCTGGAAGGGTGATTTTTTCGCCCGCGCCCAGTCGCAAAATCGCAGAAATGCGCTTGAGAGAGTATCTTTAATGAACGCGCTGAGTCGCCGCAAACCGGCGGCCTCAGTCGAAAAGCCGCCGACCCGGTTGCCGGCGGCGGCATCCAAGCCAATCCCGCCGGGAGCATGACCCTCCGGCGGCGGAAGGGAGACAGGTCATGCTGACCAGGATATTACTCCGCTTACTGCTGTGGGTCGGGCTGGCGACGCCGCTTTGCGCGTTGGCCTTAGGCGTCGGCCCAATCGAAGTCCGCTCGGCGCTCAACCAAAACTTTGAGGCCGACATTCCCCTGATCGTCAACAATCCCGCTGAATTGGTCGGATTGACCGTGCAGGTTCCGCGTCAGCAGGAATTTGACCGGGTCGGCGTTGAACGGCTGGAGTTTCTCTCGCAACTGCGCTTTGCGGTGCAAACCGCGCCCGGCGGCCCCAACCTGATTAAGATCACCTCGACGCAGCCGATCCGCGAACCCAGCTTCGATCTTTTGATGGAAGTGATCTGGCCGCGGGGTCGGCTGTTGCGGACTTTCCCGGTGCATCTCGATCCCGAACTGTACGCGAATCGTCGCCCGCCCCCGCCGCCTGCCCCGCCGCCGCAAATCGCGCCGCCAGTAGCTGAAACCCCGCCGCCAGTGGCTGCGGCTCCAGCGACGCCCAGTCTGCCGCCCGCGCCAGCAGTCAGCTTTGAAGGAGCGTCGTTTTACGGCCCGATCCGGCGCGGCGAAAACCTGACTCGGATCGCCCGGCAGGTGCGCCCTTCCGAGGCGATCAGCGTCCCGCAAATGATGTCAATTCTGATCGCCGGCAACCCGGAAGCCTTCAGCAACGGCAATCCGAATACGCTGCGCCTCGGCGCGGTACTCAAAGTGCCGACGGCGCAGGCGCTGGGCGTATCCAGTGCGCCTACGCCGGTTCCCGATATCGCCTCAGTAACGCCGGTCGAACCGGCATCCGGTTTGCCGACGCCGGTAGAACCCTCGTCAGCGCAACCCACGCCGGTGGAGCCGACCCCTGCCCCGCCGACTTCGCCCGCTGTGGAAACGCCAGCGCCGCCGCCAGTTGAACCGACGCCGCCAACCCCGGTTGAACCGACGCCGCCAACCCCGCTTGCGCAAACTCCGGTGACTCTGCCGCCGCAACCTGCGCTCCCACAACCGCAAGAGATCGTGCCGCAAACTCTGGCGCCCCTACCGCCGCCGACGGAAACCCCGCCGGTCGCCGAAACCCCGCCGCCAGCAGAAACGCCGCCGGTCGCCGAAACTCCACCACCAGCAGAAACGCCGCCGCCGGTCGTCGAAACTCCGCCGCCAGCCGCGCAACCGCCGGTTCTTCAGGAAGAAACCGGCATGGATTGGTTATCCAATCCGGTGGTTTGGATCGCCATTGCCCTGATCGGACTGGCGATCATCGCGGTCTTGCTGTTGCCCCTGCTCCGCCGTCCGGCGCAACCGCGCACTGCGTCCGCTGAACCAGCGCCCGCCCCGGCTGAAGCGTCTGAACCGGCCGCGGCCAAATCGGAAACCCGGACTTCAATGCGCAGAGAACCCCGATCACGACGGCCCGCTCTGGACATTGCCGCGGTTGGGGAAAGCGCCGAAGCGCAACCGCCGGCAATGGCCGAAACGCCGGTCAAACCGACGCCGAAGGCCGCTACGCCGCCGCCGAAACCTATCGACGAGCTGCTAAAAAATATTGACTTCAATCTGGGCGAAGAGCGACCGCGCACTGCCCCGGAAGGCCAAGGCGCAGCGCGGCGCATACCCGACGCCGAGCCGCCCACCGCTTCAGTCACCCGAACTCCCGGTCTGTCTGCACCGCCGCCAGCGCCCGCTCCGACACCCAAGCCCGCGCCACCGGCAGCGCCACTGGCAACGCCGCCAGCGTCGGTCGAACCCTTGTCCGAACTGCCCACCGGCTTGCAGTTCGACAAACTCGACTTTGACCTGAGCGATCTGGGCCTGGACTCGACCCGCAAACCCGCCGAGTTGCCGCCGTTGGAGCTGAAGCCGAAACCGGCTGCGCCAGCGGCGCAGATTGGAGCCAAGCCCGCCGCGCCAGCACCGAGCGACGATTGGGCGACGCTGGATTTCAACTTGCCTGATTTGACTCCGCCGCCGCCCGCCGCACCGGCTGCGGCGCAACCGTCAAAACCCAAACCGGACGATTTGAAATTCCAACTCAACGCCGTCGATCAAGAACAGGGACGCAGCGAAGAGCTGGCGCGGCTCGACGAGGAATTGCAAAGCTTTGGCGGCGAACTGGATTTGGGCAAAATGAACCTCGATAGTCCAGGCCCCGGCACAGGCGAAGCCGGGGTTGGTTATATCGAAACCAAGCTGGATCTGGCCGCCGCCTATCTGGATATGGGCGATCAAGTCGGCGCACGCGGCTTGCTGGAGGATGTTTTGCAGGAAGGGAATGCAGCCCAGAAGAAGCAAGCCGAGGATTTGCTCAAGAAATTGGGCTGAGGCCCGGTTCGCCCCGCGCTCCTCTCCCGGCGCAGGAGAGGAGCGCGGCGCAGTAACATCCGTCAATCCAAATCAACGCAGCCGGGCGGTAGACACCGGCTCGGCCAGCACCAGCGCCCGATCCGCCGCGCCGCGTTGCGCCAAACGCATCATCGTGCCGGGCGGCAACCACACCATGGCTCCCGCCGGCAACGGGATGCGCCCGTTCTGCGCCGGCGCATTCCAAGCCCGGTTCAGCGCAGTCAATTCACCCAGATTCACCTCGTAGTAACTGGCCAGGGTGTGGACAGGCACCGCCTGACGCAAGCGCACCCGATCCAGATTTAACGGCGCCTGATAACTCAAGCCTTCCGGGAAGAATCGCTGCGGATTGCGGGCGATGTGCCGCGCCGCCAGAAATTCTGCATAAAAATTCCGCGAGGCGAATCCAAAACCCTTGCCTGAATAATTTTTGACAATCGCGGCGATGTCGTCGCCCCATGCCTCTTTGGCCCGCGCCATGCCGCCGACGCCGTGATTGTAAGAAGTGATCGCCAGCGGCCAACTGTCGAGACGGTCATGCGCCCGGCCCAAATAACCGGCGGCACCCTGTGCTGACGCCACTGGATCGCGCCGTTCGTCCACCGCCGCGTTCATCATCATGAATTGCCGAGCGGTATCAGGCATGAATTGCCACATGCCCACTGCGCCGACCGAAGACGCCGCGTGGTTCTGAAAAGAGGATTCCACATGCGGCAGATAAGCCAGGTCTTCGGGCAAACCGGCTTCGCGGAACACCTGGCGGAAAGCGGCATCGTAACGACCGCTGATTTCCAGCCCGCGTTTGAAGCGTTCGCGCAACCCGCGCTGGCTGCGCAGCCGTTCACTGCTCCCGGCGATTGCTGCGGGGCCGCCGCTGCTGGATTGAATGCGTTGGGCCAGCGCCTGCTCGCTGGCGGTCAGAGGCGCACGAACCGCGATTTTCCCTTCCAACTGGCTCAGGGCGAATTTCAGACCTTCGTAACGCGCTTTGAGCAGGGCTTTTTGGCTGTCGCTATAGCCCTCGCTGACGTCGCCAGGCAGGGTGACCACATCATAAATCACCTCCATGTAGCGGTTATCGTGCAACGCGACCTGATGGCGTCCCCACACCGCATAGACGTTTTGCCAAAAGGCG
>JBDHRB010000089.1:0-8163 GCA_039807355.1 Candidatus Competibacteraceae bacterium | reverse complement strand
GGCCCTCTGGAAAAAACAAATTTGTTTGCTATTATGATAGCTGATTTTCTACAAATAAAAACGGAAAGCTATAGAACATTCGACTTGGGGCCACTACCCAAAATAGTGAGAAAGGCTTTGCTAATAATACAGCGGTATAGACAAGCGGCAAATGCGTCCAGAGAAATATCAAGCGTATGAGTTTCAAACGCGAAACATTTCGGCACTCAGCAGTTTATAGCATAGCAAATGCGCTGGGAATGCTGACCAGCTTTATCATGTTGCCATTCTATGCACGAATTTTCGAAACTGCAGGCTACGGTATTATCGCGTTGATCGACTCGGCGGTGGGGTTTCTTGCCATCGCATTTGCAAACGGCTCGTATCAAGCGACGATGAAAATTTATCATGAGGAACCAGAATCGAGAAAGTCACTGGTGATCGGAACTGGTATTTGGATAGTTTGGGGACTCAGTTTGGTATGCATCCCGCTTCCAGTTCTTGCCAGCCCATGGATCAGTGCTTTTCTCTTCGGTGATACCGAGTACTGGCCTCTTATGGTGCTTGCCTTGATTACCTTCGTCGTTAACACGGGAGGTAAGAGTGCAAGCACTTTTTTGGTCATTGGCCAACGATCTGGATTGTACTCTTTGGTGAATTTACTGACGTTGATATTAGGTCTTACGCTCAATATTGTATTGGTTATTTATCTCGAGTTCGGGCTTTATGGCATCTTTTTATCCTCGTTGATCAGTAACTTCGTTGCCTCGTTCATCTTTCATTGGGCCGCTATCCGGGAAAATGGGTTGCACTATGATGCAGATATCGGACTCAAGCTGAGGAGATTCTGGTTCCCACTCATTCCTGGTGAATTGTTCGGTTATCTCTCACGGCAAGTCGAACGCTACTTAGTCCGCTTCTTCATTAGTCTGGAAGCAGTAGGTATTCTTGAGATAGCATACAAGTTTCCGCCCCTCATTAATGTCTTTATTGCTCATCCATTCCAGCGTGCTTGGGGGTCAAAAAGCTTGGAGATTGCGCCGCATGCCGATGCCCCCAAGGAAATCAGTTCTATGTTTACATTTTATATGTTTCTGATGCTTTTCATGGCTGTTTTCCTGGCGGCGAATATCGGTATGATTCTGGCTATAATGACGCCACCTGAATTCTGGCCAGCAGCCCGACTAGCTCAGATCGATATTGTTACGACGGTTCTTGCGTCGGCGAGTAGCTATCTTCTTTTCGGGTTGCTATACAGCGGGCGGAGCGCAACTATATCCAGGATTCGAATGACTATTGCCGTCTTAAAGATAGGATTCAGCACGATCTTGATTATGGGGCTTGGGTTAGCTGGAGCTGTATACTCGGCGCTGGTGATGGAAATCATCATGCTCGCTTGGATTTTTACCAAAGCTCAACAAGCTTATTGGTTACCCCTAGAATATGTCAAGATCATCGTACTCTGCGGTTCCGCAGTGGGTCTAGTAGTGCTGGTCGATCAATTACCTTATGTTTCTGGGGGAGTGCTCGATCAGATAAAAGCCTTGTTCTTCGATAATTTCGTCATATTTTTGGCTAATACGCCGCTCGGTGGCTGGCGATCCGGGAAGCTGATTGAAATACTTAATGCGCACACAGCCGAATTTGCAAGACTTTTTGTTGGCTGCTGCTTATGCCTGCTTTACAGTACACTCGTCTTCATCGTTAAGCCTGATTGGATCATCTGTCCAATTCGTACCGCCGCTAAGACCATACGTCTCTGGTTGAGTAGGGGGCTATCGTCCGTGGTTTTTTAGAATTCAGATACTGATGATCCATCTACGGTGATCGAGGAACCATGCCACACAGTAGAGCACCATGATGAACGCGAGTGTCATAGTCAATGATGCTACTTTCGGGGGTAGATGTTGATTAAGAAATTGGTGATAACCCAATGTCCAGATTGATATCCAGTCGTCTTGATATGGTGTATTTGCTCCCACCGCTGCCAACAAGCTACCCAGGATTGTAGCGAGGGCAAAAATGACAATCGGATTATGGCCGATCACCACCAGTGGCCTGACTATCTGCGTGAACGGCCTCCAGTGGGCTAAGTAGCTGAGTGCTATTAACAGCAGTATGGATATACCAGATGTCAGGAGGACGAAACTGGGTGTCCAAAGATGTCGATTGATCGGTATCCAAGTGGCCAAGGTTTGGCCTAAACCGATGCTTGTGGCACCGACCAGCAAGAGTATCCATGATGTGCGGCTTGTTGGACTGCGAACGCGATCAATGTAGTGGCCCATGGCTACGCCGCTCAATGTGGTGACTGTTCCAGTCAATGTGGTGACCAGAGCTTGGCTTGAGTTGAAGGTCGAACCGAGGATAAGGCCCTCGGCCCAAGCGGCAAAGTTTCTCTTTGGAGCGAACGGGTCAGCCAAATCGTAAGTGAAAGAAAACATGCATATTATGCCGATGTATAGACCGAGACACGTAGCGCCCGTCCCAGCCGCTCCCGGCAGCCCGTCCCATAACCAAGCACTCGCCGCCACCAGATAGCAGATAGCAATGCGTTGCAGGATGCCTAGCACGGGAAACTCGAACCGAGCGGTTTCGCGCATAAGGTAGTCCAGATTGAGTATGCTATCGAGTAGCGCTCCCACCGCGTACAATATCGCGGCGCGGCGTAAGATCCGTAGCTGCAATAGCGCCGGGGACGAACCAGCGTTTAGATGTTTACCAATGGCGAGTGGGATAGTCACCCCGACAATCCAAAGAAAACCCGGGGCAACCAGGTCGGCAAGTGTCCAGCCATGCCACTCAGCGTGGCGAAGTGGCGCGAAGACTTGAGTCGGATCTCCAGGGGTATTGACCAGCACCATGCCGACGATGCAAAGGCCACGAAAAATATCGAGCGCGGCGAAGCGCGCGAGACTTGCCGACTTCATTTCGAACGCTCACTTGCGAGGGGAGTGACAGGGTGGCTGTTGGACATCAGAGCCGATGGTTGATATCACAATTAGGAATTTGAGGTTGGGCAGTTGGCGTTCGGCAGAAGTTCCCGGTAGACGGCGAGGTAACGCTCTGTCATCGCATTGAGGGAGTATTGGGTTTGCTGCAGGTGTTGGGCGGTTTCTCCCAAGCGATGACGAAGCGCCGGGTCATTGTGTAGTCGGAGAATTGCTTGGGCAAGAGCCGTAATATCATGCGGTGCAACCAGCAGCGCTGTGACATTGTCTTGCAGCACCTCGGTGAGCCCCCCAACGCGGGATGCGATGATAGGGGTCCCGAGCGCCATTGCCTCGAGCAAAACGTACGGTAGCCCCTCGTGCAAGGAAGGCATGAGTAAAGCGTGACAGTGCGCGATGTAGTCATAGACATTGCGCCGAAAGCCAAGAAAATGTACGCGGTGCGCAATATTGCGAGACTCGGCTAGCGCTTGTAAATCCGGTTCGCATGGACCGACACCGACGATGTGTAAGTGCAGATCCACCGGCAAACTGTTAGTAGCCATAGCTTCGATGGCCAGATAATGCCCTTTAACCGTGTCGATTCGACCTACGATGACTAAGTTGAACCAGTCTTCGCGAAATTCCAGTGGATACTGTAGCTGCGTCCGGTCTATGTTAGTGACTCCATTGGGGATGACCTTGACCCTCAGACCCGAGTGCGCGCGGTGGTAATGCGCCAAGAGATCTTCGGTAACGTAACATACTGTCGCTCGAGCCAATTGTGTGGCTACTATATCCAAAAAGTGATACGCTCGATTAAATAAAGCGCGAATCGGCTTTCCAGCCATGGATTCCGGTAAACCATGTTCAGTTTTTGCCATTGCAAATGGGTTCCAGTAGCGTGCGAGCGCACAGATAACCATTGCTTTGTAGCCGTGGGCGTGAACAAGTTGAATTTGCTGCTGTTTAAGAATATGTGCTATTTTTCGGGAAGTCGCCAGCAAAGACCGGTTGAGATGTGGCAGAATAATTGGCTCTAACCCTTGTCGACGCGCTTGAGCAGCTAATTCGTTATTATAGAATAATATTAGCAGAGTGGTTACTCCTTGGCGCCGTAACTCGCTGAGAATGCCAAGTATATGGCGCTCTACTCCTCCGAAAAGCTCGCCGACTGAGCATATGGCAACACGCAGTGGCGATGTAGCCACTTCGGTTTGTCTAAACAGGCAAGTTTCGCTATTGCAAGGTCCTTCTTCGCCAGGCGTGCTGGACTCTTGCGTGGTTTCCAAGTTGAATGACTTCATGCTGGTTTTCATAACCTTACAGATATTAATTTGAATTTCTAAGTGAGTTATTATATTAGATGAAGCATAGCTAGGAAAGATATATTAACGAATCTCTGAGACCTACTTGGAACATCTAAGCATACCAAAGTATTAAATAACTTAAACAGCAATGACCATAGAACTTAAGATTTATCTTATATTTGTCGTGAGCTGGTTTTTACACATGGGTTCGCGAGTGCAGTTATTAGGATTAATTCGATTTGATCTTATCCTGATAATAATCCTCTTTATTTTAATAATATTAACAAAAAAAGATAATATTGAATATGAGACACAAACAGATAGATTACTTAAATTTCTGATTATATATTCGGTATTGACCATACCTTTTGTTGAGTGGCCAGGCAGTGTAATCCGCATTGGAATACAAGAATGGATTAAAGCGGCCGTCTTTTATTATTTTACTATCGCATTTGTTAAAACTGAAAGCGATCTTAAAATATTTATTTTTGTATTTCTTGCTTGTCAATCATGGCGTATTTTAGAACCTCTTTACCTCCATATTACGGAGGGGTACTGGGGAACAGTAGCTTATATGAGTGCCGGTACAGAGGCTCTTGACAGATTATCTGGCGCTCCATCGGATATAGTAAATCCTAATGGTCTTGCTTTCATAATATGTACTATTTTACCTTTTTTATATTTTATGGCGGGACTTTCTTGGAAAAATAGATTAGCTTTTTTTTCTTTGGCGCCGGCCTTCGTTTATGCGCTTGTACTTACTGGTTCGAGATCAGGAATAATTGGATTATTTATTATTTTTCTGGGAATTTTAATAAAATCAAAAAGACGTCTGATTATAGGTTTCGCAGGTATCTTTATTGCGCTTGTAAGCTTTTCATATATGGCCCCTGATATGCAGGATCGATATTTATCTATTTTTGGGGAAGGCGAGAAGAATCAGGCTACTGCCGAGGGAAGATATGAAGGGGTGATGGATATTTTTAACCTTGTTGTGCTGCGTAGGCCACTCTTTGGGTATGGTCTCGGAACATCGCGAGAGGCAAATGCTAATTTTGCTGGGATTGACCAACCTGCGCACAATTTGTATGTAGAGGTTGCCTCAGAATTAGGTCTGATTGGAATGATAGTGTTTATTTTATTTATAAAGTCGATTGTCATAAATTTTTCTCAAATTAATAGGATGTATAGCCGCCAAGAAGCAAGAGGGTTTTTGTTCAAGCTTAATGATGCAATGCAGGTTTGGCTTGCGATGAACATAGTTTTCAGCTTTGCAAGCTATGGCTTATCGAGTTATGAGTGGTACCTCTTTGCCGCGTTTTCAAGAGTAATACTGAGATTAACCGAAGAGAAGATCGGTAATACCGCTTCTATTTAATACCAAATACTACTAAAATAATTTATTATGTTATTAACATTTAACCTGAAGTTATAGCGATGTGCCGTGTATTTAATCTCGAAGTTAAAGAGAGCAAATGGGAATTGGAAGCTTTACTAAAACAAGAAAAAGATGTGTGCAAGCGCGAGCGGTTGCAGTTTCTGTATTGGTATAAAACAGGTCAAGCGACAACGCGCAAAGCGTTGGGAAGCTTGTTACACCGGAGCCAAGTCGCCATAGGTCAATGGGCTGAAAAACCTATCGCACAAAAGGACTACGGGGGTTGCTCCATCTAAATTATCAGGGTGGCAATTTAGCGCCTTCCATACCGATGGAAATCCAACTCCAATTAAAAGAGCAACTGGGCCGACCGGAGGGTTTTGCCAGTTACAAGGCGATCCAGCTTTGGCTTAAAGAGAAACATGGATTAGAAGTTCCCTATTCAACGGTGTTCGGGACCGTTAAATACCGTTTAAATGCCGATCCCAAAGTGCCTCGACCTCATGCGGAAGGATATGATTCCGATGCGGTTGAAGCGTTTAAAAAAACGTCCAAAACGATCTCGATGAAATTCTAACTCACTGTTTAGAAAGATATTCAAGGATTCGTTATTGGATGCAGGACGAAAGCCGGTTCGGGTTGAAAACGATCGCCCGTCGGCGGATTACGCTGAAGAAAGTCAAGCCGTTGGTTCGAGTGCAATGGAAATTCAAAGCGTTTTATCTCTACGGGATGGTGGAACCCCTGACCGGCGAAGTGCTAATTCGGGAGTACGAGCGAGTGAACACCGAAAACTTTCAGCAATTTCCCGATGATTTTTCTCGGCTTTACCCGAACGATTTTCATGTCGTTCAAGCCGATAACGCGCGCTTTCACCGGTCCAGCGATCTGGTCATGCCGGATAACGTCATGCTGCTTTATCAACCGCTATACAGTCCCCAAGTTAACTCCACTGAACGGTTGTGGCAATGGTCAAAAGGCCAAATTGCAAATAAGATTTTTCCGAACCTGAACACGTTGAAAGCGACTCTCGAAGACCTTTTTTTATCCAAACCAAAAACGTTCTTTGCCTCGTTAACTCATCGGGATTTTATCTTCAATGCCCTTCAAAAAATCGGCATGGTGCCGGATAAAATATAAAGTATTATTTTAGTAGTATTTTGTATAACAAGAATCAAACAGGTTTCAGAATGAAAAAATATAAAATACTACTTGTTGTCCGCCATCCTGTTGGTGGTATTAGAACCTTTTTTCGATATTTTTATAGAAACTTTGATGCAAAACAATATGCTTTCACACTTATTTCACCAGATCTCCCAGAAACCAAAAAGCTATTAAATGACCTTTCTATTTTAGATTTAAAGTACATCTCAACAGAGCACAAAATCAATAATAAGAAGTTTTTCCAAATAGTTACAAAAATTATTCGAAGTGAAGATTTTGATTTAATCCATTCTCATGGATTTACGTGTGGTGCGAGCGCTGTTTTTGGCTCGGCTTTGAAAAAAATTCCGCATATTCTGACTCTTCATGAAACCTTGACTGATGAACATTTTGATAAGCTTGGTGGATTATTCGGAAAAATTGCACTAAGCTTCATGCTTACAATGATTGATACTATACATTGTGTTAGTTATGATGCGCGAGATAATTTGCTAACTTATCTCAGAATATTGCGGTTTTTTAAGGATAAACTGATAGTAATACCGCTAGGCATTGAAGTGGAACGATTCCTGAATCCAGAAAGAAAAAACCTGCGAATACACCTTGGTTTACCTGAGGAAGTTTTTTTAATAGGCTTTTTAGGTAGATATATGCCAGAAAAAGGGTTTAGATTTTTGGTAGATGCTTTAGAGCATCTCAATGATAAGATGAAAGAATTAACAAAAATACCTATAATTTTAAGCTTTAATCAAGAAGATGGATTTATAAGAGAAGAAAAAGAAAACGTAAGAATAAAAGGGCTTTCTAACCAAATCGTTTTCCTGCCTTTTGTTGAAAACGTAGCTTCAACTCTAAAAGGGCTTGATGTCGTTGTTATGCCATCTCTTCGAGAGGCCTGCGGTCTTTTAGCGATGGAAACAATGGTTGCTGGGACCCCACTGATTGGTACAAATTGCATTGGGCTTAGAGAAGTGCTTAGGGACACACCGGCAACCATTGTACCTGTCAGGGACAGTCTCGCTTTATCTGAGGCTTTGTTAAATGAGATGAAAAACCCATCTACGATAGAGGCAAGAGAATTCGCAACAAAGGCCGCAGTTCGTTACGAGGTCAAAAAACAAGCTCAGGAGTTAGAAAAATTAATGCTTAAATATCTCTTGAGATAGCTTTTCTCTAATGTGAGAAGTTATGTAGTAACTTTAGGGCATGTCATCAGCCCTTTTAAGGTGAGTTAGCCGGCTGCGGCTGCGGCTGCGGCTGCGGCTGCGGCTGCGGCTGCGGCTGCGGCGAGAAGCTTTGCTGTGGATACATGGAGTTTGCCTTTGAGAGCCTATACGAAAATTAAGACATTGATATATCTGCACAAATTTAATAGCATACGCTCATAAAACGATCCTTTGAA
>JBDHRB010000088.1:0-8199 GCA_039807355.1 Candidatus Competibacteraceae bacterium | reverse complement strand
GAACACCCATCCGATGCACCTGAACGGCTCGAAAACCGAAGCCAACCTAAAGGCGGCCTTCATCAGCGAAGCCCAGGCCAATCGCCGTTATCTCTATTTCGCCAACAAGGCGGACATTGAGGGATACAGCGATCTGGCGGCGCTGTTTCGCTCGACCGCGGAAGGCGAAACCGGCCACGCCCACGGCCATCTCGACTATCTGGCGCAAGTCGGCGACCCGGTGACCGGCTTGCCGATAGGCGCGTCACGCGACAATCTGCTTTCGGCCATCGCCAGCGAAACCCAGGAATACACGGAAATGTACGCCGAAATGGCGCACACCGCCCGCGCCGAAGGCTTCGAGGAGATCGCCGACTGGTTCGAGATGCTGGCCAAGGCCGAACGCGCCCACGCTAACCGTTTCCGCAAAGCTCTGGATGCGCTGGTCGATTGATCGGTCAGGCGGCAATAGCGGTCTGGATTTGACAACGAATCGCCGCCCGTTCCAGAAACCGGGCGATTTCCTCCTCCAGCCATGCCGGATCGCCGAGCCGCTGCACCGGTCCGCTCAACGTCATCTCGCTGCACAATGCGTCTCCGGCTAAAGCCAGGCGCAGCCCCAGCAAGACCGGGACGTTCTCCCCGGTGCGCGGCTCCAACGCAATGCGCACAGTCAGCGACGCGGTTGCCGCTTCCAGATGAACCAGAGTCGCCGCAACCGGATACCCCGCTTCCCGGCTGCGTTCGACCAGGGCAAAGATCAGCTCGCGGTTGACGAAGCGTTGCACCGCTTCGAGGATTTCATTCAACCGCGCTTCGGCCTGACGCAACGCCTGGGGAGTGCGCGGCTGCGCGTCGTGGTCCTGGACGATCACCGCCCGCAATCCGGCAAACGCCTTGGGCAAGGCCCCGGAGTGAAAGCCGCGCCGCAACAGGGTATACAAGGTTTCTCCCGCCGGGCCGAAATGCGCCGGTTGAATGCGCTCCGGGTGATTGGCGTCATACAGCTTCCAGTTCTCGCGCAGCTCCCAGGCGAGAAAGCCGAACAGGCCCGGCAACAGCAGGATGGTCATGGTCACCAGCGGCAGGCTGATGATCTGCGGCAGCACCGGCTGTAAAAATCCCAGCAGGGTCGTGGTCAGCGTCGGCAGAAATGGCAGCATCAACTTGTGCGAGACCGTGACCACCGGAAAATGCTTGATCGGGTTGATTTGCGGCTCGACCAGCACTGTGGCGTAGAAATGAATCAGATAGCTCAACGCCCCCCACAGCGGGCCGATCACCGCCTTGACCGTCATCACCCCCCGCCCTTCGCCGTGATGATGACTGACTGCCTCATCGACCCGGTGCAAGCCCTGTTCGATGCTGTGCATCAACCAGTCAAACAAATCAATCACCCAGCGTACCAGGCCAATCGCCAAGGTATGACGCACCTGACGCCAGAAGGTAATCAGCCGGGTCACCAGCCCATCCAGCAGTTGCCGTCCGGCTCGGCTGTTGCGCAGAAACGCTCCGAGAATGAAGCCCAGAATCAATAGAAATGCTGGCAACCCCTCCAGGTCGGGAGCCAAACGCTCCGCGAGACTGAGGAACGGCGCACTGAGGAGCAAGCCGATCAGCGTCGGCTCCAGCAGATAGCGGAAAAATTTCCGGGCTTGGGCATGACGCAGCCAGCCGGCCATGCGTCGCCAGCGCAGTAACCGCCACAATGCCCGGCGCGCCTGGCTGAACAGGGTCTTTAATCCCCCGCCCAACGCCGCTACTGCGGAACGCCCGCGCTGGGTGTGCAGGGCGATCAACAATGCAGCGCCCACCCCGAACACCGAGCCGAAATTGACCACCCGCAGCGTCCCGTCATTCCACTCGGTCAGACTGAGCAAGTAGGCCAGCGCTTCCAGGCTGATGAAGGCGATGCCAAAGGGCAACAGGAAAAACCGGGTCATCGCCCGGCCCGGCGCCGAGCCGAATAAAGGCGCACTCAACTGCTGCAAGCCTTTCAGATAAAACTCGCCGGGTTGATAGACGCCGGGCAAGGCGCTGCGGGCCTGGCGGTCGAAATGGGCCAGCCGGTCGCCGAATGCCAGTTCGCGCCAGCCGGAATCCGGCAAGCGCAAGGCGTTACGCGCTACGGCGTCGCGCAGGTCGGTAAAGCGCAGATGCCAGCGCCGCAAAATAACGTCGCACAGTTCTTCCTGAAGCAGATTCCGCGCAATGCGCTGGGCAGGGTCGGTCGGGCGCAAGCCGACCTGATCGAGCAGGGCGCTCAGGCGCGGCAACAGCGGCTGGCGCAGGCGCAGGCTGATCCGCTCGCCCAAGGCCTGCAAGGGTGCGCTGAAATAGGCGACTTCCGCGCCGGACCAGGGCAGTTGATCGAGCCGGGTTTTCGCCGCGTTCAAAACCCGCAACGCCTTGAGCGGCCCCTGAAACGGCAAACCGCATTGCAGGGATTTCCGTCCGCCACTCCGCAGCCAGACCAGCGGTTGCAGGCGGTAATAGCCGGTTTTACCTTCCTGAGCGATGCGCTCCAGATCATCGAGCAGGCGCGAGGGCCGGCTGGACCAGCGTCCCGCCTCCGGCTCATTGAGCAGACGCCGCACCCAGGTTTCGAGAATCCGCGTTGACGCCGGATTGAGTCGCCAGGTCACCGCCAGCTCATTGATCAACCCACTCATCAACTCGCGCTGCCAGACTCGTAACGCCTGAACCACCGAATCGGCCTGCGCGGCCCGCCCGGCCTGAATGTGCTGATAATGCTCGGCGGCGCTGTTCAGGCAGCGCAGCGCCGTTCCGTAGCGTCCGGCCATTTCGGCGCGAAACGCGGCCCGCACGCTATGGCGAAACCAGCGCAGGCGCAGCGCGGCGACCCACTGCAACGAGGTCTGCTCCAAGCCGCCAGCCCAGCGTCCGATCATCGGGGTCAGCCACGCCGCCAGCCGGTCGCCTATCCAAGCCATTCCGCCGGGATTTCGGGTCAGGGTCGCCGCTTGCCGTAATGCCTCCTGGCAACGCGCCTCGATCCGCGCCGCCTGGGCCTGTTCCGCTGCGGACGGTTGATGCGTCGCCGGTTCCGCCAGCCGCACCGAGGACAGCTTGGAAGCAAGCGGCAAAATGGTATTAGCCCCGTCAGCCAGATCGGGATCATGTCGGCCAAACGGCAAGCGAATCGGCAATTCCGGCTCATCATCCGGGGCGCAGTGCAGGCCGGACGGGCGACTTTTCACCAGCAGTTGCGGCCAGCGCCGGCTGTGTCGGGGCGGCGGCAAATCCAGACCGCCCTCTTTCAGCCAGTGGTCCAGATCGCCCCAATCGGCAATCGCCGGAAAACAATAGGCGCGCACTCCGGGCGCGAAATAGCGCAAATAGGTGACAAAGCCGACAAACTGCCGGCACAGCGCATCGTCATCCAAATCCAGCACGACGCGCTGATCCTGCTCCAACAGGGTGCGCACTTCCCGAAACGCCGGCTCGCCGATGCGCTGCGCCAGGCCTCGCCCGCCGAAGTCGTCGCTGTCTTGATTGTCATGACGGGTGGTCTGCCAGGCGCGGGCTACCTCGGCCTCGAAGCGCCGTCCCCAATAACGGCGCAACAGCCGTTCCGCAGCGTCGTTCGCCAGTTCCTGAGCGGAAGGGGTCGGCAGGAGAATGATCCAGTCCGGCAAACTCAGGCCCTCGATCACCGCCAGCGCGTCGGGATTCTCGTCTTCCAGACTGTGCAGGAACACCGGGCGGGCGATCAGGTAATGCCCGAGTGCGGGAACGGCCAGACTCGACCAGCCCTGGCCCCGGTCGCGGCGCACCAGGCGCTCCAGCACCCGGGGATGAAACAGAAACACGCCCTCGGTCGGGCGGAGTACGCGCCGGCGCAAGGTTCGCAGGGTCAATCGGGAAACCATATCGGGTTGGGTCGGTAAGGAGGGTTAGCGGAGAGTAACCCGCCGAAACTACAAAAAGAAATCGGCGGGTTAAGGGCTTGCGCTCTGACCCGCCCTGCAATTTTGCATCGAACCGGCTGCGCAATGGGATTACAACGGATTCACCGTCTCATTGTAATCGCTGATGCCTTCCCAAATATCCCAGGCGGCGAAGACCATCGGCACGCCGACTTTCGCCGCGCCGGCGATTTGCGCGGTGCGGGTGGCCTGACTGAGGACTTGCTGCTGTCCGGCGATTTGCGCCGTCGCGCTGTTGACGATATTGCGGGCTTTGGCCTGTTGCGCCTTGCGCAGCCAATTCTGGGACAGCCGCTGGGAAAACTTGCGGATTTGTCCCTCGCAGGAGCGAATAATCTGTTCGGCCTTGGCGTGCTGGGTCAGCGCCTTAAGTTGACTGGCTTCAGCGACGCGGCCCAATGCCTCGCTGCCCGCCGCTTTGCCCAGTTCGACGCTGACGCCGACGGCTTTGGCGGTCGCGCCTTGTTCCCAGGTTTTAATCAGGGAACAGGTCGAGCTGTAGCCCAGGGAAATCCCGCCGCAGATCATCGCGCCAGCCGGGGCCAGGACAATCGCTCCGCTGGCGCCCAGCACCGCCACGCCGACCGTGCCGGCCAACTTAATCCGCGCCAGATTGACAATGGCGTCGCGCAGTTCCCCGGCGACCATCTGATTGATCTGGCTGGCGTCACGAAACAGCTCCTGAACCGCGCTGCGCGCCTGGTCGCGGATCTTCAGCAGTTCGGCGATATAAATATTGGCGAAGTGCGGTCCTTGCTCGTGCAGCTTGGACAGCCAGGCGAGCAGGAAGCGTTCATGAAGCTGATCGGTGGTTTCTTCAATCTGCGCCTTGCTCGACTGGCGCACTTCGACCACGCCCGGCGGGGTTTTCCAGAACAGGACGCTATACAACGTATTAATCACCGTGCTGTCGCGCTGCTCCACCCATTCGATATGGGTGTGTTTTTGAAAAGCCATGGCCAGAGCGACCGATCGGCAAAACTGGCTGACGGCTGGCAGGTCGTAGCAAATCGCGGTTAGGGGGGCAGTCATCATTCGGGCGTTCTCCTTTGGTGTAGGGTTCTATTTCTACATCGGCATTTTCAAAGCCATTTAAAGCCGTCTGGGCACCGATCTTGGCTTCACGCGGGAAATCGCCCGATCAAGCGTTGTAAACGCCGCACTTCCGCCGCTGGCGCGCTTGGGCCATAACGCAGCCGGGCGTATAACCCGCCGATTTCCCGAATCGCCGCTGCCCATTCCGGTCTTTGCGCGACTGCCCGTTCAGTAAAATCCAGCGGCCCCTCATGAGCGCCACGTTTTACTCCGCGTCGGGCCAGCCGGGCGCAAAATCGTTGCCAGGCTCGCGCTGCCGGATCAGGCGGCTGGCGACTCCGCCAGCGCAGAAATAGAAAGAGCAGCGCCAGCCCGCCCAGCATCCCGATCATGGCGATGATCATCTCCCCCCAATCCACCGCGCCAAAGCCCAATCCTGATAAAAACTCCCTTTGCCGATCCGGGCCATAGGCCAGCACCCACTCATTCCAGCGGATATTCAGCGCATCCCAGCCCAGCGCCAACTGACGCAACCATTGATAATCGCCGCCTCGGCGGGCCAGAAACGGCAACTCGTCGCTGTCCGGCAACGCGCCATACAGTCCTTGCTCGACCCGGTTCGGCGCCACCGCCGCCGTCGGATCGACGCGCACCCAGCCGCGTCCTTCCAGCCATACCTCGGCCCAGGCGTGGGCGTCGGACTGGCGCACGATCAGATAGTCGCCCATGGCGTTGCGCTCGCCGCCCAGATAACCGGTCATCACCCGCGCTGGCACCCCGGCGCTGCGCATCAGAAAAACAAAGGCCCCGGCATAGTGTTCGCAAAAACCGCGCTGGGTGCGGAAGAGAAATTCATCAACGCTGTGGAATCCCAGCAACGGCGGGTTCAGGGTGTAGTAAAACGATTGCTCGCGGAACAGCGCCAGCGCAGTTTTAATCAGGGCTTCGGGGCGGGGGTCATCGGCTCGCCATTGTTCGGCCAGTTGTCGGGCGCGGGGATTGCTGCGCGGCGGCAGACGCAACCCGATCAGTCGCTCGGCATTGCTCAATTCGCCGGTCTGGTATTGCGGATAGGAGCGCACTTCGTAGCGGTAGGTCTCATTCACCGGCTGATCGCGCACCAACTGAAAGGCTGAGGTCATCCGGGCGCGGGGCGGCACGCTGGCGGGTAAATCCAGGGCCAGCAGCCAGCGTTGATTGCTTGGTTCCATAATCACCGCATAGTCGAGCGCCGGCCCGGTTGCGGTAAACGGCGCTGGCGTTTCCGACAGCGATTCCTCGCGCCGCGTCCAGCGCCGACCATCGAAATTCCACAACACCGGCCCGCGCCAATAACGCTGCGCTGGCGGCGGCATCTCGCCGACGAAGCGCACCCGAAACGCCACGTCGTCGGACTGAATCAACTGGCTGATAGCGCCCGGCTCCATCTCCCCGGACAGGCCGGTGCGACCCTGATAGGCGTCCTTGGGCAATCCCCACAATGGGCCGGGAATCCGTGGGAACAGGATGAACAACACCAGCATCACCGGAAACGCGGTCAGCAGCATTTTCCCGGCTAGGCGCAACGGCATTAGGCCGCTCAGACCGGCGTGCTGACGCTGGATGAGCATTTGCGCCGCCAGCATCAGCGTGACCACCGCCAGCAGATAGGCGACCATCGGAATATCCTGGTTGAACAATAAATTGCTCATGACCAGCAGATAGCCGAGCAGCACCAGCACCACGCCGTCGCGCAGGCTGCGGGTTTCCAGCAGCTTGCAGGCGGTCATGACGGTTAATAGCGCCACGCCGGCGTCGCGGCCCAACAAGGTTTTATAGGTGATCAGCACCCCGGCGGCGGCCAGCAGCGCCAAAATCAACAACATCCAGCGCGGCGGCGGCGGCGCATTGCGCACCACGATGAAAACCCGCCAGCCAGAAATGCCGATGAATGCGGGAATCAACCAGGCCGGCGCTTCGCTGGCGTGCGGGAGCGCCGCCAAGGTCAGGGTCACGATCAGCCAGAGTAACGCAGTCGGCGTTAGCGGCTGTTCGGATCGTTCGGGGGAGACGTGAGGGGGACGGCGCTTGCGGAATTTCACGGCAAGATTTAAGCGACCTTTTGTTCTGGCGCAGGCTGATAAATCACGCGCAATGGCGCCGGGTCAAGCAGCGCGACGGCGCAGTTCCTGGCGGCTTTCAGCCTCAAGAGACTGGGCAAACTCCAAGCCTCTTTTAGCGTCAGCCATTGCTCTCTGAACGGCAGGTTCATCTTGCGAATAGGTCGCCAATTTTTTAATCCAGCTTTCAATCTCAGCAGGTGGACTAAAAGGGGTTACCGGAGGATCAATAATCATCATGGGGTTTTCTCCTGCCTAAAATCTGGATACTTCCAACTTGGTTACAATTTCATGAATAACAGCATTCAACTCAATTTCTAAACCCATCCACGTTTTTTCTTGTGGTGCGGATAATTGATACTCGTAATCCATCATACCGATTTTGGCTAAAATCAGATTGACAATATGATGATAAAATTGGTTTGCACTATCCAGATTTATTTTTTTACTGCTGACCCGCCTTCCTAGATGATTCATCACTGCATCATTTATTTCCATTATTTTTGCTTCAAGCGCAACATCAGTCGTTTTCAGCTTTGCTCTATACCAAGACCGGTCATGCCCGACGGCTTCAATGCTTTCAACGCCTGGTTTGCTGGCAACGATGATATCTTCCATGGAAAACGATAAGTTTTTTGGATGATTATGGGTCAAGCGAACAGCATTATTGCTGTCATTAATCAGCGCCATGATCGCATCCGTCAGGATCATGCCGTCAGGGGTTCCATCCTCGACCTCTAGCCTCTTCCCGGTTTTGGCATCAAGCACCACCAAACGTTCGTTGCCGGTCTTCTTGCCGTACTCAACCACGTCGGCTCTGGCCGCTTCAAGCTGTTGCTCTCGTTCCCGCGTCATGCCTTCAATATCCCTACCCGTTGCCACTTAAGGCTCGCTCGGTATTGGGGCCGATCCAGGCTTTCATTCAGAAAAACTGATGCGCGGTGAGCAGAGCCAATCACTCTTCAGCGGGTTCCATCCACAACGCGCTCAACTCCAGAGCAATGTCTTGGAACGGCTCGACGCTGACGATTTCCTGCTCCTGAAACAGCCCGATCACGGTCCAGCAGCCTTCGCGCAAGGCGAAGGCTTCCAGAGTCCGGGCCAGCGGATCGACCAGCCACAGATAGGCGACGCCA
>JBDHRB010000087.1:0-8205 GCA_039807355.1 Candidatus Competibacteraceae bacterium | reverse complement strand
TTCATGAGCTGGGCGGCGCGGAAGGGTTTTTCGCCGAGCGCGACGAAGAACGCCTCCAGATCGCGGCGATCCAGATCGAGCAGATTGGTCTTGGCGGCAGTCATGAAGGTCGCCCCGGTCGCCCTTAAAGAGTGCGCGGGCACAGGCCGTCCTGGCCGAAAAAGAAGGCGATTTCCGTAACAGCAGTCTCCGGCGCGTCCGAACCGTGTACGGCGTTGCGGGTGATGCTCTCGGCGAAATCGGCGCGGATCGTACCCGGCGCAGCCTGTTGCGGATCGGTTGCGCCCATGATGTGACGATGGCGGGCAATCGCGTCCTCACCTTCCAGCACTTGAACCATGGCCGGCCCGGAGGTCATGTAATCCACCAGCGCCGGGTAGAAGGGCCGACCGCGATGCACTTCATAAAAACGTTCAGCTTGATCGCGGCTGAGATGGAGCATGCGCGCCGCGATGATGCGCAGGCCCTGATCCTCGAAACGGCGATAGATTTGACCAATGACATTCTTGGCGACCGCATCGGGTTTAATGATGGACAGGGTGCGTTCAACAGCCATGCAAGACTCCAGATAACCTACAGAATGATCAGAATGGGGATTCGCGCAATCGAGATCAATCGGTCCAAGACCGGATGTGCGCGGGAAGTTTAGCGATATTTAGGGGTTGCGGGCAATGCATTACCCCGGTTTGCGCACCTTAGAGCATCTTTTTCAGTTCGTATTCGAGAATGCCCTGGGCGCCGGCGGCGCTCAGGCGCGGCAGCAAATCGCGCACTTGATCGCTGTCCACTACGGTCTCCAGCGCCAACCAGTCCCGGTCGTACAGCGGACTGACCGTCGGGGCGCACAGGCTGGGCAACAGGCGTACTACCGGCTCCAACTGCGCCGCCGGCACATTCATTTTCAGCGCCACTTTATGCCGGGCGGCCAGCGCAGCGCGGGTCAACAGGGCGATCTGCTCGATCTTGGCCTTTTTCCACGGATCGGCCAGCGCGGCGCGGTTGGCGATCAAGCGGGTGGTGGTGTACAGCAGGTCGCAAACGATGCGCAAGCCGTGGGCGCGGATGGTGCTGCCGGTTTCGGTGATTTCCACCGCCGCATCGACCAGTCCTTCAACCACCTTGGCTTCGGTTGCCCCCCAGGAAAATTCCACCGCGGCGTCGATGCCGCGCTCCGCCAGCAGGCGGCGGGTGAAGCCGACCAGTTCGGTAGCGATGCGCTTGCCGGCCAAATCTTCCAGCGCCTGGATCGGCGAGTCGCCGCGCACGATCAACACCCAGCGGGCCGGCTGATCGGAGCTTTTTGAATAGCTGAGTTCGGCGATTTCCACCACATCGGCTTCTGTCTCCATAATCCAGTCCAACCCGGTCAGGCCGGCGTCCAGCGTGCCATTGGCGACATAGGGAGCCATTTCCTGCGAGCGCACTAACGCACAGCCGATTTCCCCATCGTTAATGGTGGGAAAATAATTGCGGCTGTGGGGGCTGATGGTCCAGCCGGCCTGACCAAACAGCGCGATGGTCGAGCTTTCCAGACTGCCCTTGGGAATGCCGAGTTTCAGTTGCCGCATGACGCTTGATCCGTGATCCGCTCAGAAAAGGGGCCTCAGTTTAACCATGCCGGGCCAGCGAATAAACTAATGGCTTAAAGGGTTTCTCGCCGAGAATGCCGATGAAATTGCAAAACGCGCACGCCTGGAATCTGAGTCCCGCCGAAGCCATTGCCGTGCAGCGGGAGTTGCGCGGTCAATTGATTCTCGAAGACCGGTTGGGAACCGTGCGGCGGGTGGCGGGCGTGGATGTCGGTTTTACCGCCGGGGGCAGCGTGAGCCGGGCCGCAGTGGCGCTGCTGAGTTACCCAGAACTGACGCTGCTGGAAACCGCCCTCGCCCACTGCCCAACCCGCTTTCCTTATGTGCCGGGGCTGCTGTCGTTTCGTGAATTGCCGGTGGTGCTGGAGGCGCTAGAGCAACTCTCGACGCCGCCGGATTTAGTGCTGTGCGACGGTCAGGGCATCGCCCATCCGCGCCGGTTCGGCATCGCCTGCCACCTTGGATTGCTCACCGATATTCCCTCGATTGGCGTCGCCAAAAGCCGGCTGTGCGGAACGCATGAGCAACCGCCGAATCAGCGCGGGGCGTGGACGCCGCTGTATCTGGGTGAAGAGGTGATCGGCGCGGTGTTGCGCACCCGGTGCGGGGTGAAGCCGCTGTATATTTCGCCCGGCCACCGCATCAGTCTGGATACGGCGATCCGCATGGTCATGGCCTGCTGCACCCGTTACCGGCTGCCGGAAATCACCCGCCATGCCCACCGGCTGGCTTCGGGCTGAATCGACTCCGGGTCTCTGCCCGTCTCTATCCAACCGGTCAGGTCATCAATCTTGGCGTCAGCAAGCGCTGGGCTTCCTGGAAAAAATCCGGTTGCGGCAGCAACTCGCTGCTGGGAAAACGCACCAGAATCAGGGTACTGCGCCGCTTCTGGCCGAACACCGCTTCATCAAAAGTCAGGGCCTGGGCGGTTTGCGTCGAACCGGGCTTGGCCTTGACGTTCATATGATCCAGAGTCAGGGTGACCCGCTCCAGACGCAGATGTTTTTCCGGTTGCTGAAACGTCGCCGCCACCCGGGCCAGGGTCTGTTCAAGGGTCGCAGAATCGGCGCGAATTTGCGTCAGCTCCTGTTGAATATCCAGCAACTGCCGCTCCAGCGCCGAGGCTTCGGCCTGATTCAGCGGCGTCGGCGCCAACAGCGGGCCAAGGCCCATCTGCCCCGATCTCAAGGCGTTGGCCTTTTTCTGCAAAAGATGGCGCTGTTGCTGTTCCAGCGCCTGACGGCGGACCCGGCTGGCGGTCAACTCGGTCAAGGCCGCCTCGATCAACGAATCAAAGGTGCGCTTGGTCAGAGCCTGGCGGGTGCGCGGCTCGCTTTCCGCCGGGAAGGTAAAATGGTGATTGCGAAAACTGACCATGGTTTGCGCCACATCGCGGCGAATCAAGTCGCCCTGTAAATCAACGCCGAGCATGGTTTTTTCCACCCGGTCCATGCTCAACAGGCCATACAGCTCGGTCGGCAGCAAACCGGGATTTTGATGCTGATAATCGTGCATGTGTTTGCTAAAACTGAGGGTCTCGCGCAGTTGCTCGGCAGAAACAAACGCCGCTCGCAACAGCGGGGCGCTGGCAAAATTGCGATAGCTGGCGTCGACCGGCGGCGGCAGGCGATTGATCAGGGCTACCGTATACTTCACCGAATGCGCCACCGCGTCCCATAACTTGTGGCGGTAACGGCGCACCGCCCGCAACCGAGGATCCGTACCATCCACCACCCGCTCAATGGCCGCTTCGATCACCGCGTCGGCGTACTTGCCTGGCGCAGCCGAGGGGCTGACGAAAAAAAACGATTTCAGGAAACGGAACGCCATGGCCGATCTACTCCTCCCTTGGAGCCTTGTGGTGCGAAAAAGTATAGCGCCGCTCGCCCGGTTGTCGCCTGGAGCGTCGCGGCCCCTGATCGGCTGGATGCTTGAAAATGTTATGCTTGTAGCGTGATAGAACGGATTAGCACAACCTTGCCCCGTTCCGCGTGTTGGACTGTGAGGAAAACCGAAGATGACAACTGCTTCCGATGCGCCTACGCGCCTGCCGCAGGTGGAGACCCGACGGGATCGCCTGAGCGCCTTGCACGGTACGGTGTTACGCTGCATTGGCGCCTTGGGCGGCAATGCCGATCCGACCTCGCATTTGGTCTGCGAGGCGCTGCAACAGGTCGCCGATGAATTGGGAGAAATGATGGTCCACGATGCGGATTGGAGCAGCTTGGCGCGCCGCTATCGGGATCAGGAAGAACATTTGGTGGATTGTTGAAGCCGGCGCATGACCCGCAGGCCCGCTGCGCCAAACCCCGATCCCCGAATGCGGAGATCGGGATTGCATCCGGTCAGCCGTTGATGCGTGCGGTGATCGCCGCGACCACGCCTTCGCTGCTCGGCGAATCCACCACCAGCAACAGCCCTTCCTTGCGGTAGAACTCGATCAGCGGCGAGGTTTTTTCATCGTAGGTGTCAAGCCGCTTGCTAATCGCTTCTTCGGTCTCATCATCGCGCTGGACAATCGGACTGCCGCATTTGTCGCACACGCCTTCGACCTTGGGCGGCTGGCTGCGCACGTTGTAAATGGCTTGGCATTGCGGATTGGTGCAGGTGCGCCGGGTCGTAAGGCGGTTGAGGATTTCCTGGCGGGGAACTTCGATATTCGCCACGACATCCAGCGTGATGCTCAATTTAGCCAACAGCGTCTTGAGCGCCTCGGCCTGGGGAATGGTGCGCGGGAAGCCATCCAGCAAAAAGCCCTTGGCGCAATCCGGCTCTTGCAGGCGGGTTTCCATAATGCCCATGATCAAGTCATCGGGCACCAGATCGCCGGCTTTCATGAAGGCTTCGGCTTTCTTGCCCAGTTCGCTGCCGGCTTGCACCGCGCCGCGCAGGATGTCGCCGGTGGAGATTTGCACCGAACCGTCCACCTGGGTCAACAGCTTGGCCACCGTGCCCTTGCCCGCGCCCGGGGCGCCCAACAGAATCAATCGCATGAAGTTTTCCTCCGTTATGGGTATAAAGTTATCCAGCAACACCGTCTGCGGTCATGGACCGCTGACCATTCAACCAAAAGCACTCAATAGAACGACTCACTACCGCTCAATCATAATCCAGAATGCCCGGATTGACTCCATGGAACTGCCGGGCGAGCGAACGCTCGCCGTAATTGTTGCCAGAAAGGCATTGGGTTCATGCGGTTATTCGGAGGTGCTTGCTGATGACTTCACGCTTTACTCTGCTGCTGGCCGGCCTGATCTTCGCCATTTCCGGGGTTCAGGCTGCTGAAGTTCAGGTTGCGGTTGCGGCTAATTTCGCCGCGCCGATGGAAAAAATCGCCGCCGACTTTACCAAAGCAACCGGACACAAAGTCCTGCTGTCCTCCGGCGCAACCGGCAAGCTCTACGCGCAGATCAAAAACGGCGCGCCGTTTGCCGTATTCCTCGCCGCCGATGACCAAACTCCAGCCAAGCTGGAAAGCGAAGGCGCCGCCGTAGCCGGCAGCCGTTTCACCTATGCCATTGGCAAGCTGGCGCTGTGGTCGGTCAAACCCGGCTTGGTGGATGACCAAGGAACAGTTTTGCAAACCGGCGCATTCAAGCATCTGGCCATCGCCAATCCCAAGACCGCGCCCTATGGCGCAGCGGCGGTGGCGCTCCTGACCCGGCTCGGTCTGCTGGAAAACCTCCAGCCCAAGTTCGTCACCGGCGAAAACATCGCCCAAGCCTACCAGTTTGTCGAAACCGAGAATGCAGAACTGGGCTTTGTCGCCCTGTCGCAGGTGATGAGCGACGGCCAACTGACCCGGGGTTCGGTCTGGATCGTCCCCGGCGATTTGTACCCGCCGATTCGCCAGGATGCAGTGCTTTTAGCGACAGGCCGAGATCAGCCAGCGGCCCGGGCGCTGATCGACTATCTGCGGGGCGAACCGGCCAAGGCCATCATCCAATCCTACGGCTACGATCTCTGAGGAACGCCGTTGGCGGGGTCAAGCGCGGTGGATTTTGCTGCGGTCTGGCTGACGCTCAGGCTGGCCGCCACGGTCACGATCATTCTGTTGATTGTAGGAACGCCCATCGCTTGGTGGCTGGCGCACACCCGCTCAAAATGGAAGGGCGTAGTCGGGGCGGTGGTGGCGCTGCCGCTGGTATTGCCGCCGACCGTACTCGGTTTCTACCTGTTGATTCTCCTGGGGCCACGCGGCCCGGTTGGCCAGCTCACCCAGTCCCTCGGCTGGGGCGTGCTGCCCTTTACCTTCGCCGGTCTGGTGGTCGCCTCGGTGTTTTATTCCCTGCCCTTCGTCGTACAACCCTTGCAGCAGGCGTTTGAAGGGATTGGCCCGCGCCCGCTGGAAGTCGCTGCAACGCTACGCGCCAGCCCGTGGGATGCATTTTTCACCGTGGTTTTGCCGCTGGCCAAACCGGGTTTCATCACCGCGACTATTCTTGGCTTCGCTCACACGGTCGGTGAATTTGGCGTGGTGCTGATGATTGGCGGCAACATCCCGGAAAAAACCCGGGTGGTGTCGGTGGCGATCTACGATCATGTCGAGGCGCTGGAATACGCCGAGGCGCATTGGCTGGCCGGCGGCTTGTTGCTATTCAGCTTTCTGGTGCTGCTGGCCTTGTACACCCAAAAGCGACCCCGCTCCGACCATGATCCCTGACCCGGCGATTCACGCTCATTTCGAGGCGACCTGGCCGGGATTTACCCTGAACGTTGATCTTGAACTGCCGGGGCGTGGCGTCAGCGCTTTATTCGGACACTCCGGTTCGGGCAAAACCACGCTGTTGCGCTGCCTGGCCGGTCTGGAACCGCAGATCAAGGGATTTCTCAGTTTTAAAGGCGCGGTCTGGCAGGATCAGCAGCGCAACATTTTTCTGCCGACGCATCGCCGACCGATTGGCTATGTCTTTCAGGAAGCCAGTCTGTTTCCGCATCTGTCGGTGCGGAATAATCTGGACTACGGACGCAAACGGGTGAACGGCGGACATCGCATCTCGCTCGACCCGGCGGTGGAACTGCTGGGCATCAATCACCTGCTCGACCGAATGCCCGACCGGCTGTCCGGGGGCGAACGTCAGCGGGTGGCTATCGCCCGCGCCCTCGCCACCAGTCCTGAATTGTTGTTGATGGACGAACCGCTGGCGGCGCTGGACTTGAAGCGCAAGAACGAAATCCTGCCTTATCTGGAACGCCTGCGCGATCAGTTGGAGATTCCGGTGATCTACGTCAGCCACCTGCCCGATGAGGTGGCGCGGCTGGCCGATCATCTGGTGCTGCTCAACGAAGGCCGGGTGATTGCGGCTGGCGGTTTGCGCGAAACCCTGGCGCGGCTGGATTTGCCTACCGCTTTCACTGAAGACGCCGGAGTGGTCATCGAGGCGGTGGTAGCGAACCATGATCAGGCTTATCACTTGACCCAACTGGATTTTCCCGGAGGCAGCGTGATCGTCGCCCGCCGCCCGGAAGCGATTGGCCGGCGTCTGCGCTTCCGGGTTCACGCCCGCGATGTCAGCCTGAGCCTGACCCGCGCCGAAGGCGTCAGTATTCTCAATCTGCTGCCGGCCACGGTGACCGACGTTGCGAACGCCGATACCCCGGCGCATGTGCTGGTGCGGCTCGACGCTGGTGGGACGCCGATCATCGCCCGCATCACCCGCCGCTCTCTCGATCATCTGAATATCGCGCCGGGCCAGCCGTTGTGGGCGCAGATCAAGGCGGTGGCGCTGCTGGCGTAACCGCGCCGCCTTCAATCCATCGCCCGCGCCAGCCGTGGCAAATCCCCTTCCAGGCCCATCGCCCGGCGGGCGATCCAATGCTTCAGCGGTCCGGCGGCGTCGGTCAGATTCAACCCGATATTGCGCAATAACCGCACCGGCGGCAGCGCAGCGCCGAACAGCCGCTGGAAACCGTCCATCACCGCCAGCATCAGCAGGTTATCGCCCTTGCGCCAGCGTTCATAGCGACGCAAGGTTTTGAACGAGGCGAAATTCTGACCGGCGTTCAATGCCTCCAGAATCACCTCGGCCAGCGCGGCAGCGTCCAGCAAGCCCAGATTCACCCCTTGACCGGCCAGCGGATGCACGACATGCGCCGCGTCACCGATCAGCGCCAGACCGGGTTTGACGTAGGCGTGAGTGTGTTGCAGACGCAGAGGAAATGCGCCGCGCCGCCCGACTTCGAGAATGGACCCCAGGCGCTGATCGAAGGCTTTCGCCAGCGCCTTGGCGAAGGCCGATTCATCCAGCGCCAGCAGCGCCTCGGCCTGCTCCGGGGTGGTGGACCAAACGATGGAGCAGCGCCCGTCGTGCAGCGGCAGAAACGCCAGCGGTCCAGTCGGCAGAAAGCGTTGCCAGGCGGTTTCCTGATGCGATTGTTCAGTGCGGACAGGAGCAACAATCGCCTTCTGATGGTAATTCCAGCCGCCGGTCACCATCCCGGCCAACTCCCGCACTTTCGACTGTGCGCCGTCCGCGCCCACCAGCAACCGGGTGGTCCACTCGCGGCCATCGCTCAAGCGCACCCGCCAGCCGTTCTCCGCCAGCGGTTGCGCCGCTTCCAGCAGCGCCGGACAAAACAGTTTCACCGCTGATAGCTGCTGCACCCGCTCCAGCAG
>JBDHRB010000086.1:0-8274 GCA_039807355.1 Candidatus Competibacteraceae bacterium | reverse complement strand
GCGCCCCCCGGCCATCCAGCCCGTCCAGCACCATGGCGATGAACACGGCGACCGCGGCGGCCTCGAAACGTCCGCGCAGGGCGGCGATAATGGCGTAGAAACCGCAGAACAGCGCGGCGGTGGTGAACAGGTTTGGCAATAAATACACGCCGCGTGAACGGCGCACTTCAGGGGTATCGGAGGTCATGGGAATGCGCTAGGCGGCCAGCGCCTCAATATATTCGACCGTCGAAGTCGCTGAAGGAACGGCAAGGTGATCTTCACGCAGTCCCCGGATATGCAGCGCCATAGCCGACCGGATCTCAGATTCGACTTCGCTCAGGGTTTGACCGGTAGCGACACAGCCCGGTAAATCCGGGACATAGGCCGAGTAGTTGGTTGGCGTTTTCTCGATCACCACCGCATATTTCATAAGGGACCTCACTTTTTCCAGCCCGCCTGTTTCGCAATACTATTGAGTGTTCCTGACGCCAGCTCGTCACTCGGTTTTCCCGCGACAGTCACTCGGCCCGGATTGATCGGGTGCTTGTACTGACGATGGCTGCCATTCTGCGCAACGATAAACCATCCTTCCGCTTCAAGACGCTTGATGACCTGGCTGACTTTCATCGTCAAGGAAAAGGCGGGGTATGCTGTTGGTTATTGATACATACCCCGCCTGTTGAGGTCAGACTCAATTCTTGCTGGTATCCACCAGCCGATTGGCCTTGATCCACGGCATCATGCCGCGCAGCTTGTCGCCGACCTGTTCAATCGGATGTTCGCGGCTGATGCGGCGATTGGCCTTGAGCACCGGCGCGCCGGCCTGATTTTCCAGGATAAATTCGCGGGCGAACTGGCCGGTCTGGATTTCCTTGAGAATCCGGCGCATCTCCACCTTGGTCTGCTCGGTGATGATGCGCGGGCCGCGAGTGAAATCGCCGTATTCCGCGGTATTGGAAATCGAGTAGCGCATGTTGGCGATGCCGCCTTCGTAGATCAAATCCACGATCAGCTTCACTTCGTGCAGGCACTCGAAATAGGCCATTTCCGGGGCGTAACCGGCTTCCACCAGCGTTTCAAAGCCGGCCTGAATCAGCGCGGTCAACCCGCCGCACAACACCACCTGCTCGCCGAACAGATCGGTCTCGCATTCCTCGCGGAAGGTGGTTTCAATCACCCCGGCGCGACCGCCGCCATTGGCTGAAGCGTAGGACAACGCAATATCCCGCGCCTGACCGGAAGCATCCTGGGCGACCGCGATCAATGAAGGAACGCCGCCGCCCTGGGTGTAGGTGGAGCGCACCAGATGCCCCGGCCCTTTCGGCGCAATCATGATCACGTCGAGATCAGCGCGGGGTACAACGCCGCCAAAATGCACGTTGAAGCCGTGAGCGAAGGCCAGCGCTGCGCCTTGCTTGAGCTTGGGTTCGATCTGCCGGTAGATCGCACCCTGATGCTCGTCAGGGGCCAGGATCATCACCACATCGGCGGCGGCGGCGGCGTCTTCCACCGGCTTGACCGTCAGGCCAGCCGTTTCGGCCTTGACCGCTGAAGCAGAACCGGGACGCAGGCCGACGATCACTTTGACGCCGGAATCGCGCAAGTTGAGGGCGTGGGCGTGACCCTGCGAGCCATAGCCGATAATAGCCACGGTTTTGCTCTTGATCAGGGACAGGTCGGCGTCTTTGTCGTAATAAACTTTCATGGGAGTTATTTTCCTTGGAACAGGGGGCAACGATCCAAAAGCAAACCGTCCCTGACCCAGCGTCAGAGACGGTCACGGAGTCACCGGAAAAAAATCAGACGTGCAGCGCCTTCTGGCCCAGGGCGATGCCGGTCGCCCCGGAACGCACCACTTCCAGAATGGCGTCTTTCTCGACGGCGCGCAGGAAACTGTCCAGCTTCCCGCCCGGTCCGGTCAGCTCAATGGTGTAGGTGGATTCGGTGACATCGAGAATGTGCCCGCCGAAGATTTCCGACAGGCGCTTCATCTCCGCCCGCTGTTCGCCCATCGCCTTGGTCTTGACCAGCATCAGTTCGCGCTCGATGGAATCGGTCTCGCTCAGGTCGATCAGCTTGACCACATCAATCAGCTTGTTGAGCTGCTTGACGATCTGCTCGATGATCTGCTCGTTACCGGAAGTGACCAAGGTCAGCCGCGACAGGGTTGGATCATCGGTCGGGGCCACGGTCAGGCTCTCGATGTTATAGCCCCGCGCCGAAAACAGATTGGCCACCCGTGACAGCGCGCCGGATTCGTTTTCCATCAAAATGGAAATCACATGACGATTGCTATTGTTCACACCAACACCATCCCTTCTTCGTGAGTCGAAACCATCTCATCGCGCTCGGCCAGCAACATTTCATTCTGGCCGCCGCCGGAGGGAATCATCGGGAAGACGTTTTCACTGGGATCGGTCGCAAAATCCAGGAACACGGTGCGATCCTTCATGGCGAACGCTTCGCGCAACGCCCCTTCCACATCGCCCGGCTTTTCGATCTTCAGGCCGACATGGCCGTAAGCTTCGGCGAGCATGACGAAATTCGGCAGCGCCTCGAAGTAGGTCATTGAGTAGCGTTTCTGGTAGAAGAACTCCTGCCATTGCCGCACCATGCCGAGATAGCCGTTGTTCAGATTGATGATTTTCACCGGCGTGTGGTACTGCTTCATGGTCGCCAGTTCTTGCAGCATCATTTGAATGCTGCCGTCGCCGGTGATGCAGGCCACGTCCTGATCGGGAAAGGCGAATTTGGCGCCCATCGCCGCTGGCAGGCCAAAACCCATGGTGCCGAGGCCGCCGGAGTTGATCCATTGCCGGGGCCGGTCGAACAGATAGTACTGGGCCGCCCACATCTGATGCTGGCCGACATCGGAGGTGATGATCGCCTGACCCTCGGTCACCTGATACAGCTTCTCAACAACGAACTGCGGCTTGATCACTTCGGTGCTGGGCCGGTAGCGCAGCGATTCCATCTTTCGCCACTCGTCGATCTGCCGCCACCATTGAGCCAGCGCCTCGCCGTCCGGCTTGAGCTTTTCGTCGCGGATCACGTTGATCATGGCGCGCAGCACATGCGGCACTGAACCGACGATGGGGATGTCCACCTTGACGTTCTTGGCGATGGAGGACGGGTCAATATCGACATGGACAATGCGCGCCGTCGGGCAGAAGCGGTCGAGTTTGCCGGTCACCCGGTCATCGAAGCGCGCGCCAATCGCGATCAGCGTATCGCATTCGTGCATGGCCATGTTCGCTTCATAAGTGCCATGCATCCCTAACATGCCGACAAACTGCTTGTCGGTCGCCGGGTACGCGCCCAGACCCATCAGCGTTTGGGTGATCGGATAACCGAGCAGTTGCGTCAACTCGACCAGTTCCGAGGAGCCATCACTGAGGATGACGCCGCCGCCGGTGTAAATCATCGGGCGTTGCGCGGACAGGATCAGGTCCACCGCTTTGCGAATCTGCCCGGCGTGGCCTTTCACCGTCGGATTGTAAGAGCGCAACTTGACTTTCTTTGGATAGTGATATTCAGCTTTGGTGATCGTCACGTCCTTGGGCAGATCGACCAGCACCGGGCCGGGCCGTCCGGTCGTGGCGATGTAGAAGGCCTTTTTCACCGTCTCCGCCAACTGGCGAACATCCTTGACCAAAAAATTGTGTTTGACGCAGGGCCGGGTGATGCCGACCGTATCCACTTCCTGGAAGGCGTCATTGCCGATCAGGGCGGTGGGCACCTGGCCGGAGAACACCACCAGCGGAATAGAATCCATGTAGGCGGTGGCGATGCCGGTGACCGCATTGGTGACGCCGGGGCCGGAAGTGACCAGCACTGCGCCGGGCTTGCCGCTGGCGCGGGCGTAGCCATCGGCGGCGTGTACCGCGCCTTGCTCATGGCGCACCAGAATATGTTTAACGTCCTCCTGCTTGTACAGCTCATCGTAAATATGCAGGACCGAGCCGCCCGGATAACCAAAGATATATTCAATGCCTTCGTCTCTAAGGCAGCGGACCAGAATTTCAGCGCCAGTAATCGGTTCCACAATCGGGTTCCTCATCGGTAAAACAGGGTTGAACAGGCAAACCCGCAAGATCAATCCTCACTCAAGTACGGGGCATCATGACCGGTCCATCAGTGGCTGGGCCGGGGCCGTGGCGGGCGGGATCGCCGCCGCACGGCAGGGGTGTCGCCGGCGAGCGCAACCGGGTCATGAACGTCGTTAGTACGCGCCAAGCGCGGGTCTTGCGAACTGGTTATACTACACAAACTTTATTTTCCAGCAAAATCCCGCTCTCAAGCGAACGGTTGAACGGGGAGGCCGTATGTTGAAACGAACGCTGTTTTGCATCCTGCTGGCCGGCAGTTGCGGACTGATGAGCGCCGCCCAGGCCGAGCAATTCATTTACAAATGGACCGATGAGCAAGGGCAACCGAAATATTCCGAACTGCCTCCGCCGGCGGGCGTCCCCTATGAGACGGTACGCAAGTCAGGCGGAGCTGTTCCAGGGGTCGAGACAAAAGATTTGTCCAAGGAGCAGGAGGAACTGAAGCGCAAACTGGCCGAGGAAGAAGCCAAGACCCAGGAGCAGCAGGCGCAGGCGCAGAAAGAAGCCGAGGATATCCGGGCGAAAAATTGCGAAATTGCCCGGAAAAACGTCCAGGTGCTGCAAGGCGACCGCCCGGTGGTTCGCGCCGACGCTAAGGGCAATAAAGTGATGCTGGAAGGCGAGCAGCGCCAAGCTGAATTGCAAAAGGCCCAGAAAGACCAGGACTATTTCTGCAATCCCTGATTTTTTCCTTATCTAACCGAGTCGATTCATGCGCGTATCCCGCTTTCCGCTGTTCACGGTCAAGGAAACCCCGGCTGACGCTGAGGTGATCAGTCATCAACTCATGCTGCGCGCCGGGCTGATCCGCAAGCTGGCCGCCGGCGTCTACACCTGGCTGCCGCTCGGTTTGCGCGTGTTGCGCAAGGTCGAGGCGGTGGTGCGCGAGGAGATGAACCGCGCCGGCGCGCTGGAGCTGTTCATGCCGGCGGTGCAACCGGCAGAGCTGTGGCAAGAGTCCGGGCGCTGGCAAAAATACGGCCCGGAATTGCTGCGCCTCAAGGATCGCCATGAACGCGACTTCTGCTTCGGGCCGACGCATGAGGAAGTTATCACCGACCTGTTCCGCCGTGAGATTAAAAGTTACAAGCAACTGCCAATCAGCTTCTACCAGATTCAAACCAAGTTCCGCGACGAGGTGCGCCCGCGCTTCGGGGTGATGCGGGCGCGGGAATTCCTGATGAAAGACGCCTATTCCTTTCACCTGGATGCGGCATCGTTGCAGGAAACCTACGACGAGATGTATCAGGCCTATGCACGGATTTTCACCCGGCTGGGCCTGAATTTCCGGGCGGTGCTCGCCGATACCGGCAGCATCGGCGGCGCGCATTCCCATGAATTTCATGTCCTGGCCGAATCCGGCGAGGACGCCATCGCCTTTTCCACCGGCAGCGACTACGCAGCGAACGTCGAAATGGCTGAGGCGCTGGCTCCGCCCGGCGACCGTCCCGCGCCGACTGAACCGCTCACGCGAGTGCATACGCCCGGCGTCAAGACCATCGAGGAACTTTGCGCGTTTTTGCGCATTCCCGCCGAACGCACCGTGAAAGCGGTCGTGGTTGAAGGCGCGGAGGGGTCGCCGGTGTTGCTGCTGGTGCGCGGCGATCACGAAGTCAATCCGATCAAGGCGGCGAAATTGCCGCAGGTGCGCGAACCGCTGACCTTCGCCAGCCCGGAAACCCTCCGCGCCGCCTTTGGAGCCAATCCGGGGTCGCTGGGCGCAGTCGGGTTTACTGGTGCGGTGATTGCCGACCGCACCGTGGCGAACATGGCCGATTTCGTCGCTGGGGCCAATCAAGACGACTGGCATCTGACCGGGGTCAACTGGGGCCGCGACTGCCCGGAGCCGCAGGTCGCCGATCTGCGCAATGTGGTCACCGGCGATCCCAGCCCGGACGGTCAAGGAACGCTGGACATCGCACGCGGCATTGAAGTCGGTCACGTCTTCCAACTGGGCCGGAAATACAGCGAGGCGATGCAAGCCGAGGTGTTGGGCGAGGACGGTCAGCCGGTCACGGTCACCATGGGCTGCTACGGCATCGGCGTATCGCGGGTGGTGGCGGCGGCGATTGAGCAGAACTATGACGAGCGCGGCATTCTCTGGCCGGCGGCGATGGCTCCGTTTCAAATCGCGGTGTTGCCGATTGGCGCAAACCGTTCGGCGGCGGTGCGCGAAGCAGCGCAGGCGCTGTATCAGGAATTACTGGCGGCGGGTTTCGACGCGCTGCTGGATGACCGCGACGCCCGGCCCGGCGTGATGTTCGCGGATATGGAGCTGATCGGCATTCCGCACCGGGTGGTGATTAGCGAGCGTAACCTGGCGGCGGGTCAGGTGGAATATCGCGGACGGCGCGATGCGGAAAGCACCCAGGTGGCGCGGGACGGTTTGCTGGACTGGCTGCGGGGGCGGTGAGCGGCTTGAAAAGTTATCCACAGAACCTGTGGATAAGTCTGTGGATAACTTTTCCACACCCTGCTGAATCGCGTTTGCTCACGGTATTGCAGCGCATTTGATGATTTTTTAACCGGTCAATTATTATTTTTTATAATCAATAATTTATAGGTAATCCATGGAATCTGGAGAGGATTTTCCAGCGCCGGAAAGGCGCGGCCTGGCAAACCGGGGAGATTCACAAGCCTGTGGATAAGTCAAGCGGGTTTGAGGATTTTCTGCGCAGCCTGGAAGGATCAAGCTGCCGGGAGGCGGTCAATCAATCCGGAAATCATCAACGTCCTGAAAGGGGATGGTTTCGCAGCGCACGTCGCTGACTCGCGCCAGCGGCGGACCTTGCCAAAGCCAGTTGCGCAGCGCCGTAACCGCCCGTTCCTCGCCACAGGCCAGCACTTCCACCCGCCGATCTGGCAAGTTGCGGACATAGCCGGTCACGCCCAGCGCCAGCGCTTTGTCCAGGGTTGCATAGCGAAACCCGACGCCTTGAACGCGACCGCTGACCTGGCAACGGATACAACATGCGCTCATGGCAATTCCGGCAGCGGCGCGGCGCGCAACGCCGGACCGCGCGTCGCACGTTCCCGCGCCTGAATCGCTTGATTCCGGGCTTCCAGCGCCAGTTGGCGCGCCTCATCATAAGCGCCGGTTTCCAAAGATGTCTGCGCCTTGCTCAACAGACGCTGCGCCGTACCGAGATTTTCCGGCGAGCGTTGCGCTGCGCCGACGGCTTCGGCTGAACGAATCGCCTGACGGGCATCGCTCATCTCTTGCACCGGAGCGGTCGCGCACCCGGCCAGGACCAGCGTCAAAAGAACCATTCGCGTCGGTTTTTTCATCGACACCTTAAAGCACAAGCGATTATTCTGAAAGAGAATTTTGTACATTGAACCCTGCCATTAACGTAAGAACGCTAGCACTGGCAACCGTGGTCGTCAAGCCGGGGCCAAGGCCAGCCGCACTCTATGATTAGAGGCGTTTTTAAACAGCCGGTTAAGCTTAATTCAAGGGCAAATCCATGGCGGAGATTTTAGTGCTTTATTACAGTCGCGGCGGCGGAACGGCGGAAATGGCCCGACACATCGCCCGGGGCGTGGAAGAAGTTCCCGAGATGAGCGCACGGGTGCGCACCGTCCCAGCGGTTTCGCCGGTCTGCGTCGCGGTAGCCGAGCCGATTCCAGCAGCGGGACCGCCCTACGCCACGCTCGACGATCTTAAAGAATGCGCTGGTCTGGCGCTGGGCAGCCCCACCCGGTTTGGCAATATGGCCGCGCCGCTCAAGCATTTTCTCGATTCCACCGGCGGACTGTGGCTGGCCGGCGCCCTGTCCGGGAAACCCGCAGCGGTATTCACCGCCGCCTCGACCCTGCACGGCGGCCATGAATCAACGTTGCTCACCTTGATGCTGCCGTTGCTACACCACGGCATGTTGCTGGTCGGCCTGCCCTTCACCGAGCAGGCGCTGCATGAAACCCGCAGCGGCGGCACGCCCTACGGCCCCAGCCACTGGTCCGGGCCAGACGCCCGCGCCACGCTCGACAGCGACGAAAAACAATTATGCCGGGCGCTGGGCCGACGTCTGGCGACCGTTGCCCAGCGCTTGCAAGAATAAGCTTGCAATGCTCACGGCGCGTATGCTATTTTTCTCCCTCTCAAGTGCGGGGTGGAGCAGTCCGGTAGCTCGTCGGGCTCATAACCCGAAGGTCGTAGGTTCAAATCCTGCCCCCGCTACCA
>JBDHRB010000085.1:0-8304 GCA_039807355.1 Candidatus Competibacteraceae bacterium | reverse complement strand
GGGCCCTCTGGAAAAAACAAATTTGTTTGCTATTATGATAGCTGATTTTCTACAAATAAAAACGGAAAGCTATATAACCTGGAACGTCTTCAAGCTATCAAAATTCTAAATTGAGCCACTACCACATTCCATGAATGACATTTTGGACAAATCATCGTTCTTTACTCACTCCTGATGATCACCACTAAAATCATATATCATTTCAATCACTACTTTCTACAGTACTACCCAGTCATTTATACAATTGAAGTGAAACCCACCTAAATAACTTGTCTTCTATTTATCAGTTATATAAACAGAAGCAATGACATTTTGTTAGCCGAATTATAGCTTGATAGCGATTTTAGTGGGATATCTATTGCTTAGCAAGTCGTTGATAAAGATTAGCGTATTTTTTAGCAATAATATCGAGCGAATAATTAACTTCAATACGTTGTCGCGCAGCATACCCTAATTCCCTACGTTGTTTTGCTGTAAGAGAAATCAGCTCACTCATCGCCTGAATTAGACTGGTATCATCGCCTGGTTGGGCCAAAAATCCTGTATTATTAATAATATCTTTACAATCACCTATGTCCGTAGCTACACAGGGAACGCCACACGCCATAGCCTCACCGAGTACCAAAGGAAATGCTTCTCCATACAATGATGCTGAAACATAGAGATCAAAAGCATTCATCAAACGCTCCATATCCCTACGCTCACCGAGTAAAAAAACCCGATTTTCCAGCATTGTCTCAGTTATTGAAGTTTTCAATTCAGCATTATTCTCATCAATACCACGACCGATTAATACAAGTTTTGCGTTACAAAATTGCTTGGCAAGCTTTGAAAAAGATCGAATGAGCCCAATATGATTTTTCATAGGATGATAACGTGCGGCATTCCCTATAATTATATCCTCATCTTCAAAACCCCATTCATTTCTTACCGCTTGACGTACAGACTCATCTGGTCTAAAGCGAAACAAATCAAACCCATTTGGAATAGTTTCAGATTGTTCTGGCGGATAGCCTATCTTGAGGTGCTGTTTTTGGCTTGTCTTTGAAACGAAAACATAGCGCGCTATACGCTTATTCAAGCGACTTCCCGTTTTGATAATCATCCGCGTTAACCACTTTTCCTGTGCTAAACCCGTTAATGAGTGATGAATTCCCCAGATAACAGGGGTCATCTTCGGAGTGACCAGAGTTGCTGCAAGGCTGGCATGATACAACCAGCCATGAACGATATCAGGCTTTTCTTGTATAATCCCCTTATTTAATCGCAACATAGATTTCAGTGAGGGGATACCTTTCTTCATTCCGACATCCCGAACTTCAATAGTGTTTGCTTGAAATTGGCTTGTTAAGGCGCCGCCCGGCATCAAGGAAAAAATTACTTGATCTAATCCTTGTTCCCTTAGACGCAAAGCTAAATTCAACAACATAATCTCTGCACCTGCGGCACCTACTCGATTAATTACATGTGCTATTTTCAAAATTTAATTCTCATAGTCGTGTTATACTCATCATCCATAATTTGGCTGACCGAGATGCACTTGGAGCAATAGTTGCCGGGCTTTTTATACCAACTAGGGAGAACTTCACAGATTTCATTTGGGCTCCATCTTCTCAAAGGTTGGAGCCTCTCGGAAATCCCCGGGGCGGTTCACCCCTTGCTAGGCTGCTTGTAGGCTTTAGACCACTCCTGCCAAGCCAAATCATACTGAAAATCAGCGAAAAGAAAACGCCTTCGTTTCGATCCATTGAAAATGAAAACATCGCACTCCCAAGCCAGAATACAAGCATAGCCATCAAGAAAGTGGCTTCGACTGACCCAGTAAGCATTGCTTTAGCAAGTTTAACAGATATTGAGGCCACGATTACAATCATCAAGATCGCTGCCACCCACCCAAGCTCAACGCCCACCTCGATAAACAAATTATGTGGATATTTGAAGCCAGTGACGTTCTCATAACCGCCCAAGCCAAGGCCAAACGGATGCTGCTTGATTAGGTCAATACCAATAGCCCACAGCTCAAGTCGAGAGAGTGCGTTTTGATCAAGTCCGTCCGATTTCTCCAAGCCGCGAAAAATGCTGAAGCTTCCTAGCTGTGTTGACATACCGTCACTTACATTGGCGAAAACTAGAAACCCGATGATGGAAATACCTGCCAAAATAAGTGAGGTATATGTGAAGCTAAAAATACCCTGCCTAGTCAGCTTCCAAGCTGCAATAACCAAAGCGGACGCAATCAACGCCACAGCAGGTCCGCGAGTACCACCAAACAACACCCCGAATAATAATAGCGAAGTAATCAAAAAATAAGGCAAGTTACGCAGAACGCGGTTGGAATCATGACTTATATCGCATAGCCATAACCACAAAAGCGCCACAAGTGAAAATGCAACACATCGTGTCGCCGTAATTGTGCCGAGACTTCCAGTTAGCATATCTAGACGACCGTGATGGGTTTGATCTCCATATGCTAACATGTACAGAGTCATTATAATTCCACCAGCAGCAGCACCAATGGCAAGGCCGCGAATTTCCTCTGGCCTCCCTCGAAAACTCAAGGCAATCAACATGCACGGCAGAATAACTCTATATAAAAATGATCCTACTTTGATCCAGTCTAGTGTATATTGAAACAATACTACTGTATATATTGTCATAAGAACCATTACAAGCACGAAAAGCAATGCCTTTCTGCTCTGTCGCTCTACGGCTTTCCTGAAGTAAATCAGCGATCCAGCGAAGAAGGTGAGTATACCTAGCCGAAAAGCTTGGGCTATAATATCCGAATCAAACAAGTGCCACGGGAGGCCATAGTTTAAAAAAATGGCGAAGGAAATTGTGGCCCATATAGTTACTGTACTGTTCTTACCATACGTGTAGAAAAACGTTATGAGTAGTGCAGCTAAAGATATCCAGTAAAATGCTAGAGTCATGGGCTGATTGCTTTATTCCGGCTTAGTTGTAAGTAAGTGTCAAATTCATGGACAAACCTCTTCTTTCGAAACAGAAAGCGAAGCTCCCTACTGCATCCCTAGAGATGCCGATGACTTACTACTTTTAAAGTCGAGCACATGAAGTCGGTAGCATATGATCCGAGGTGTCTTGATTCCACCCCGGAGTGGGCCTACTGCTAGCAGACCAATGAGTTCATCAAAGCAATTAACGGTATTCTTTATAGATAGCTAAACAGAAAATTCGTGGCTACGGTCGCTACCGAACGGCAAGTTATGTTGATCTTCATGTTACCGAAAAGCTCGACTTCGGGGAGTTTAACCCGCATACTCATGCCTAAACCACTTGAAATTCAACAAACCTATAATTCTAGCTTGAGTATCTTTCTACTTTCTTACTGAGTTTTTTGGGGATGTATTCGATGATCAGTTTCAACCAACGCTCACCCAAAACAGAACATAGCAATAATATTAAGCTTGAAGTTAAAACGAACAACGTTATTTTCTCACGGCGAGCCAAAGTCAAGTACATTTTCGCAGAAGCTTCGTCGCCGTTAATTAATGCAATCAATCCCGCCTTAGCCGCCTGCTTCGCCACATTAGAAGACCGCTTACGAAGTAATTTTGCACTATCTCCGAGAACTGATACGATATCTATCCCAGTTTTATCTTTTAATTTAGCGCATTCCACGGCAATATTAGCTAATCCTGCTTGAAGAATTCTCTTTTTTGCATTAGATGATACGCCGCTACCAGAAAAAAGCCGCCGCTCGTATAATTCCTCAGGGATAATTTGAAACGAGTAATTTTCGCTCATTCTGAGCCATAAATCTCGGTCTTGTGCGTTTTCAAAAAACTCTCGATAGCCGCCGCAGCTTTCATAGGCTTTTCGGGAAAACATAACCTCACCATGGCTGAAAGCGTTTCTTTTTATTAAGGTTTCCCTGTCAACTTTTCCTTTCAATTGAACTTTATTGACAACCTTGGAGCAACCATCCAAACCAACAGCAACATTCACATACCACGCTCCAACAGCGCCCAAGGAGTCATTTGACCGAAGCTTCTCAAATTGCTTCCGCAACCTCTGCGGATAAGACATATCCCCCGCCCCTTGAATAGCAATATAGGGCGCATCTGATCGGTCGATGGCGCGGCGGATTGCACGAACGAAGCCTGTATTCTCCTGATGAATCACGCGCAAGCGAGGATCGGCATAGCTGTCCAATATTTCGCGCACACGATGATCTGGGCTGCCGTCATTGACGACGACGATTTCAAAACTATCGAAATCCTGCGCCAGAAGACTGTCGACTGTGTCATGAATATAGTCGGCCCGATTATACCAGGCACAGGCCACGACAACCTGGGGGGTATTGGCTGCCACATCAAACCTTTTTCGCAGTTAGGATTCAATCAGCAGCGGCATGAATATCACCCGAAGGGGTTATATAACGCACTTCGGCTTCCATTCGATGGCCAGTAGCCCGGAAAACGGTATCAACGATTTCAGCAATCAGAGTCAGCACATCTTCAGCACGAGCGTCACCGACGTTAACGATAAAATTGGCATGGAGCGGAGAAACCAACGCGCCCCCGATGCGCCGTCCCTTGAAGCCCAGCTGCTCGATCACTGCACCCGGGGGGCCGATACTCTCATACATGGCAGGGTTACTCTTGAAAACTGAGCCGCAGTTAGGAAGCTTGCGGGGAAACTTATGGCGGCGCTCGGCTAGAATAGCCAGCATGGTCCGGCGGACAGTGGACCGATCTTCAGCCCTGTCAAAGTGGAGCCGTGCGGCGGTGATGATCTCCGTATTGTCCTGATAGATGGACTGGCGATAGGCAAAGCCACAGTTAGCGGCCCTGCGGCGAATCACAGTGCCGGTCGCATCGATGCTGACAGCCTCGATCAGGTTGCTACCGATGCCCTTGCGCTGGCTACCACCGTTCATGCAGATCAGGCCACCCAATGTTCCAGGGATACCGCAGATATGCTCGGCCCCGGTCAACCCCGCCAGCATAATGCACCGTGCAAAGCCGGGAACCCAGGCGCCGGCTTCGACCTCAACTGTATTGCCGTAAATCCTCACGCACGACATACGACCACCGATCTGGATACAGGGCACACGCAGCCCTTCGTCGGCAAACAGCAGGTTGCTGGTCGCACCGATGACGACATGGGGCAAGCTGTGGCAATGGAAGTACTGGCGCAGGGCGGCAATCTGGCGGGTGCTGGCAGGCCACAGTATTAGATCGGCCCGTCCACCAATCCTCCAACGGCTGATGCGTGCCAACGACACATTGCGCGCGATACCATCGGGGCACAGGCGCTGCAGGTCACGCGCAATCGCGTCGGTCACAAGGGGATGGCTCGCCAGCATCACGCCTGCCATATTGCATTCACGCCCAACTTGGCAAGCTTTTTCGGCAAATCATTGTAACCGCGAAGTGCGAGTTCGACCCCATTGATCCGGCTTTCGCCTTTCGCACAAAGCGCGGCCATGATCAGCGCCATGCTGCCACGCAGATCGGTCGAACTCGCATTTGCCGCCGTCAGGGCCTGCTTGCCGCGCACTGTGATCTTGCCCGAAACTATATTGATGGCATCACTAGCGAATTTGGTCAACTCCAGCGCATAGGCGATCCGTTCGGGATAGCGGTAATCATAGATCACCGAGCGTCCGTTCGCGAAGAGGGCAAGGAAGGTATAGAAAGACTGCATGTCGGATATCACACCGGGGTACGTGCCGCAGGCGAGTTCGAACGGCTGGATGCCATGCGGGCCGATACAGTCCGGTAAAACCATGATCGTATCGCTGTTGCGAAACAGATCTAGCCCCGCATAACGCAGATGAATCAAAGGTACCTCCATTGTATCGAAGGGAACATTGCGCACGTGCAGTGTCCCACCAGTGACCGCGCCAAGAACAATCCAAGTCAACGCCTCGATCCGGTCGGGCATGATGGCAAAAGAGGCCCCACGCAGAAGGTCGCCCGCCCCGGAAACGCGGATATGGCTGCTGCCCTCCTGCTCAATCTGCGCTCCCATTTCGCGTAAAAAGGCGATCAGGTCGCTCACTTCAGGTGTGACGTAAGCATTACGGATCAACGTTTCACCACACGAGACCGCAGCGCACATCAGCGCGTTTTCGGTACCCCCGACGGTGGAGATCGGGAAGTCGATCAGCCCTCCGACAAGCTTGCCGGTCACTTTAATATAATCCGGAGTTTCCTCGACCATGCATCCCATCTGGCGCCAGACCATGACATGCAAATCATAGCCCCGACTGCCGATCTTGCAGCCACCAGGGTAGGGCACACACGCCAAGCCATTCCTCGCCAGCGCTCCGGCCGCCAACAAATAAGTAGTGCGAATGGGCAACCTGAAATCGCTGATCTTGGCGAAGGACAGCGCGCCAGCGGAAACCTCAAGTTCAGATGTCGCTGTGTTTTCTATACACTGCGCTCCCATAGCGCGAATGAAGGCGATTTTGGCTTTCGCATCCTCCAGCGCCAAGGGAAAATTGCGCAAAGCTACCCGTCCCGATGAAAGCAAAGCAGCGGCCAAAACACGCGTTGCGCTGTTCTTTGCCCCCGAAACGGTCACTGAGCCGTTCAAGGTTTGCGGGCCGGAGATCAATACATGCATGGCAGTTTAATCCTATTTGGGGATTTCGTTGAGCGCTCGAATAATGCTGAAAAGATAATGTCCGGAGAGAACAATCGAATAAAGAAAAGCGGTCTCCGATATTTCAAGGCTGAAATAATATGCAGTACCAAAGCAAAGTAATATCAAAATTGTTCTCTGAATATTGAGAAAAAGCAGCGGCTTCTGCCCATCGAAAATATAAAATATATAAGCAACGGGTGTCTGAACAAACTGAAACAATAAGTAAACTGATAGTATTGATGCGAGGACGCCTGCGGTAGCCCACACCTCGCCAAATGCCATGCTGAAAAGAGTGGGGCCAAAAAAGAACAGAACCAAGGCTGGGACTAACGATAAAACAAATAGTCTCTTGATCACACCGTATGCCATCTTACGGATCAGGTTCGGCTGCTTACGACCAATTTTCGCTGCCTCAGCATAGAAGGCGTTACTCATCGTCCGGCCAAGCAGGCTCACTGGAAGTGACAGTGCCATCTGTGCTAGGCCAAATTGACCGGTTGTTCCCGCATCATAAAGGGCAGCAGTGAAAAGAAGCGGTGCCTGAGTTGAAAAAACTAACAGAAACTGTGACGGTAGCCGGTATATCGGGAACCCGCTGTAGTGCACTGCAACCAGTTTGAGCCTCGTCAGACTTACAAAACGCAAATTGGCCCGAAACTCACGCCAAAACATTACCGTTAGTGAACTGATCCCGCCACCGGTGGTGACGACTTGACCAACCAGCAGACCGATCGGCTTAAAGGCGAGCAAACCAAGGATAATTTTTACAATCGATCCAGCGGCGCTCTGAAACACCTGTGTGCGCGCGATGGGCTTGTAGGCGCGGCGACGGGTTGCCCACATTGTCAGCACTTCATAGACACCCCCGCCCACCAGACCAAGCGCTATCAGCCACCAGTATGGGACCAAAACCTCCATCGACACAATACGCAGGAGACTTTCTCCAAAAGCCCAGAGCATCATTGACATAACCATTGTCAATACCAGCATCAAACCCACTGATAGCACCATCAGATTCATGGCCAGCCCATCATGGTGGGGTAAAGGCAACGCAAGAACATAGCGCAGCGTTAATAGCGGGGCAAGTATTGCGACCAATGTGGAAAAGACCGAAAGAGCCCCGTAATCTTCTGGGCTATAGATTCGTGTCAAAACTGGAATCGCCACAATACCAATGATCCGCGCCACGCCGCTTCCTAGCGCCAGAGTCGCCATACCACGGAAAACACCCCCGGCGGTTCCACCGAAAAGACGCTCTCTCAATCGGTTGCCGCGCACTCTAAGCTTTCGCTTTGGGTTATATTTGAATGGCATCACAAGCTAGGATCTTCATAAAACATCTGCATGAACCAGAACTTTATAGGTTTATAAGGGACAGACTATGGCTAATCTTGAGGGCACCCCTATAAGATTCTCGTTCTCGGCACAATAGCAGTTACATCCGGTTCTAGTCAAACCTCGGTAAGTCCCCCGGCAGAGCCGGGGGCTTACCTCGTTGAGTAACCCCAATCAATATAACAAAATATCCGAGACTGACCCACTACCTAGCATTTTGATATATCGCCGATGCGATCACACCGTGCAGGGGCTCGCTGATTGGATAGGGTTGCTCGCCTTCCAGCGAAGGGATTCGAACAGGCGGATCGATGCCATAGTATTTGCAAAAATTCACTGCCAAGCTAA
>JBDHRB010000084.1:0-8361 GCA_039807355.1 Candidatus Competibacteraceae bacterium | reverse complement strand
GGAAAGAGGAATCGAACCTCCGACCTGCTAATTACGAATCAGCTGCTCTACCGACTGAGCTATTCCGGCAAATTCAGGATTGGGGATAATAGTCCACTCCACTGCTCATTGACAATAGTTGTCAGGTCTCCTTGAGAAACTGGCGGATGGCTGGAAGATGACGGCGACTGACCTCCAGGCGTTCCGGGATGCCGTGAAAAGCCAGCAGGACACCGCCCTCTGCGTTTCTTTCCAAGCCGGCAATATGGACGGCCATCGCCAGCGCGTTGCGGTGAATCCGCACGACCCGTGTGCCCAGTTCCTGCTCCAAGGTTTTCAACGCCTCTTCAATCAGCGCCTGGCCATGCCGATGACGCACCGTGACGTACTTCTGATCGGCCTGAAAATAGAACACCTCCGCCAGCGGAATCAGCTCCAGACGCTGGCCGATCCGGGCGCGGATATGGCTGCGCCCGCCCTCCGCTGCTGGTTCTGCGGCCAAGCGACTGAGCTGGGCGCGGTTGAGGCGTCCGGCGCGAATCAGGGCCTGCTCCAGCCGCTCCAGGCGCACCGGCTTGAGCAAATAAGCAATGGCTTCGGTCTGGAACGCCTCCAGCGCATGTTCGCTGTACGCGGTGATGAAAACCAGCGCCGGAGGCTGCTCCAGTTCGGCCAATTGACGGGCGGTTTCCAGACCGCTTAAGCCGGGCATCTCAATATCCAGCAGCACGATGTCGGGATTCAGCCGTTGCGTCAGGCGCAGCGCCTCCGCGCCGGAGCTGGCTTCGCCGCAACAGGGATAGTCGGACAAGCGGTTGAGCAACTCGCGCAACCGGGCGCGGGCCAGCGGCTCGTCATCGACGATCAGGACGCGCATCAATTCTCCAACGGCAACGGGATGGTAAAAGCGACCTGGTAAGCGCCAGCGGTTTCGATGACCTCCAGCGGCGAAGCCATCGGATAGGCCAGCGCCAGCCGTTGGCGGATGTTGTCCTGGGCGATGCAATGCCCATGCGGCAACCGTCCGTCCGGTTCAGGACAAGGATTGGTCACCGTGAAGCACAGCGCGTCGGAATGCCGCTCGATGCGCAGGGTCAGCGTCCCGCCTTCCGCCAGGCGCTGCACCCCGTGGCGAATGGCGTTTTCCACCAGCGGTTGCAACACCAGCGGCGGCAGCGGTAAATCCAGCGGCAGCGGTTCCGCCAGCCGCCAATCGACATTCAGCCGCTCGCCCATGCGCAATTGTTCAACCGCCAGATAGCGGCGGGTCAACTCCAGTTCCTCGGCGAGGGAAATCGAGGTGCGCTCGGCCAGGGCGGAACGCAGCAAATCCGCCAGGTCCAGCACCGCCTGTTCCGCCTGATCGGGTTGGTCAGGAATCAGGCTGGCGATGGTGTTCAGGGCATTGAACAGAAAGTGCGGATGAATCCGCGCTTGCAGGGCGCGCAACCGGGCGCGGGATTCGGCCTCGATCTGCTGCCGCCATTGATGATGAATATAAAAGTAGCGCAGGGCGATCAGGGTGATGATTCCGGCAATCGCCAGATTGCGGACGATGAAGGTCAGGGAAGGCGCGACCGGCCCCGGCGCGGGATCGAGAAATCCGCCGCCGAGCAGGGAAAATCCCAATGTCACCAACTGGGTCAGGCCCAGCACCGCGCCGGTGGCGGCGACCGGCCCCAGTTGCGCCAGCCAGCGCCGGCTCAGGCATAACACGGCGGCGGCACCCAACACCACCCATTGCACGAACAGCGAGATCAGCGCCAGCCGATTCCAGAAGTCGCCGAACCGCTCCGCTTCACTGAGCGCCAGCACCAGAGCGAACAGTTCGGCCAGCAGCACCGTGAGAAAGACTGTGGCGTTGGCGCAAAAATTGGGCAGGAAGCCGGGCAACTAGCGCAATTCCTTGGGCAGGGCGAATACGACATTTTCTTCCCGACCGGCGCTTTCCATGAGGGTTGTCGCCCCTAGCTCCCGCAATCGGGCGATGACCTGCTCCACCAGCACCTCCGGCGCCGAGGCTCCGGCGGTGACGCCAACAGCGGTTTTGCCGACCAGCCATTGCGGATCAATGTCCTGGGGTCCGTCGATCAGATAGGCAGGCGTACCGGCTTTCTCGGCCAGCTCGCGCAAGCGGTTGGAGTTGGAGCTGTTGCGCGAGCCGACTACCAGCAACAACTCGCAATTGCGCGACAGCTCTTTCACTGCATCCTGGCGGTTCTGCGTGGCGTAGCAAATATCGTCCTTGCGCGGCCCTTCGATGGCGGGAAAGCGTTGGCGCAGCGCGGCGACGATCCGCGCCGTGTCATCCACCGACAGCGTGGTTTGGGTCACATAGGCCAGCTCGTCGGGATGGCGCACGACCAGCGCCTGCACGTCCTCGACCGTTTCCCCCAGATACATCCGCCCGCCGGCGCTCTCGTCATACTGGCCCATGCTGCCTTCGACTTCCGGGTGGCCGGCGTGACCAATCAGGATGACCTCGCGGCCGGCGCGGGCGTAACGACTGACCTCGACATGCACCTTGGTGACCAGCGGACAGGTGGCGTCGAACACCTTGAGGCCGCGCTGCGCCGCCTGTTCCCGCACCGCCTGCGGGACGCCGTGGGCGCTGAAAATCAGCGTCGCCCCATCCGGGACTTCATCGAGTTCCTCGACGAACACCGCGCCGCGCTGGCGCAGGTTGTCCACGACAAAGCGGTTATGCACCACTTCATGACGGACATAGATCGGTGCGCCGAACCGCTCCAGCGCCCGCTCGACAATGCCAATGGCGCGGTCAACGCCGGCGCAGAACCCACGGGGATTGGCCAGATAGATGCGTGCGCTCATTGCGTTCCTGTATCGCTGGTCGGTGCGGAGGGAGGAGCCGCGCTGTTGCGCGAGCGCAGGCTGTCGAAGATCAGCAAAGCGGCGCCGACGCTGATGGCGGAATCGGCGATATTGAAAGCCGGCCAATACCAGCGGTCGTAATAGAGCTGGATGAAGTCAATGACCTGACCGAGCCAGCTCCGGTCGATCAGATTGCCGACCGCCCCGCCCAGAATCAGCGCCAGCGCCGCCGCCAGCCATGGCTCTTCCGGTTTGAGCCGGGTCAGCCAAATCGTCAGGCCGATGCTCACCGCCAGCCCCAGGCCGAGAAAGAACCAGCGTTGCCAGCCGCCGGCATCGGCGAGAAAGCTGAAGGCGGCCCCGGTGTTGTAGGTCAACATCAGATTGAACCCCGGCAACACCGCAATGGGCTGATGCATGACCAGCAGCGTCTCCGCGAGAAATTTGGTCGCCTGATCCAGCGCGACCACCAGAACGCTCAACCAAAGCCATTTCAGCATGAAGGATTCCAGATGGTTAGCCGCATCAGCGCCGCTCAGGCAAACCGGCGCGTTTCTCCGGGGCCAAAGGCGTTTTCCACGCAGCGCCCGCACAGTTCCGGGTGATCGGGATAATGGCCGACATCAATCCGGTGATGCCAGCAGCGCACGCACTTGTCATGATCGCTGGGCATGGCCTCCAGCACCAGGGATTGGCCGTTGACCTGCACGGTTTCCGCATCGCCCGGCGCATCCGCCAGTGCGCCCACATGCACGTAGGAGGTGATGAAGAAGAAGCGCAGTTCATCGCCGATCCGGGTCAAATCCGCCGCCAGCTCGCCCGCGCAATATAAATACACCTCAGCGTCCAGACTGGAGCCGATGCCGCCTTCAACCCGCAGTTGCTCCAGCTTTTTGCTGACCAGCTCGCGGACGTTGAGCAACCGCTCCCAGTAGGCGGCGTTCAACGCATCGTCATCGCCGACCGCGAACAGCCGGTCATACCAGGTACTCAGGAATACTGAAGGGCCGCGCTCGCCGGGCAGGTTGCGCCAGATTTCCTCAGCGGTGAAGCTGAGGATCGGGGCCAACCAGCGGGTCATCGCTTCGAGAATATGGTGCATCGCAGTCTGCGCCGAGCGCCGGGCCACGCTATCGCGCCCGCTGGTGTATTGACGATCCTTGATGATGTCCAGATACAGGCTGCCCATGTCCACCGAGCAGAAGTTGTGAATCTTCTGATAAATCAAGTGGAAACCGTATTGATCGTAGGCTTGGATGATCTCTTCCTGCAAGCGCCGGGCGCGATCCACCGCCCAGCGATCCAGCGCCAGCATCTGCTCCGGCGGCAAGGCGTGCTGCGCCGGGTCGAAGCCGTTGAGATTGGCCAGCAAAAACCGGGCGGTGTTGCGCATCCGCCGATAGGAATCGGCCATGCGCTTGAGAATCTCGTCGGAAACGCCCATCTCGCCGCGATAATCGGTCGCCGCCGTCCACAGCCGCAACACATCCGCGCCCAGCGAGTTGAACACCTTTTGCGGCGCGACCACATTGCCCAGCGATTTCGACATCTTGCGGCCCTGGGCGTCTACGGTGAAGCCGTGCGTCAACAAACCCTTGTACGGGGCGACGCCGCGCATCGCCACTGACGCCAGTAACGAAGATTGAAACCAGCCGCGATGCTGATCGGAGCCTTCCAGATACAAGTCCGCCGGAAACCGCAATTCCGGGCGGCGATCCAGCACGGAAAGATGCGTGGTGCCGGAATCGAACCAGACATCCAGGGTATCGGACGCCTTCTGGTAATCGGCGGCTTCCGCGCCGAGCAATTCAACGGGGTCGAGTTCAAACCAGGCGTCGATGCCGCCCTGTTCGATGCGCTGGGCGACCTGCTCGATCAGTTCCTGGGTGCGCGGATGCAGTTCGCCGGTTTTTTTCTGGGTGAACAAGGGAATCGGCACGCCCCAATAACGCTGGCGGGACACGCACCAGTCCGGGCGGTTTTCCACCATGCCCTGCAAACGCGCCTCGCCCCAGTCCGGGGTGAAGCGCAGTTTTTTGATTTCCTCCAGGGCGCGGGCGCGCAAACCGTGATGATCCATACCGACAAACCACTGTGGGGTGGCGCGGAAGATGATCGGGGTTTTATGCCGCCAGCAGTGCGGATAACTGTGGGTCAGCCGGGCGACGCGCAACAACATACCGTGCGCCTTCAGGGCGTCGATCACCCGCTCATTGGCGGCGAACACATGCAGCCCGGCAAACAGCGGGACATCGGCGAGGAATTTGCCGTCCGGGCCAACCGGATTCTCCACCGGCAGGCCATAGCGGGAACCGACCACATAGTCTTCCTGACCATGAGCGGGGGCAGTATGCACCGCGCCGGTGCCGGCCTCAGTGGTGACGTGGTCGCCGAGAATCACCGGGACTTCCCGATCATAGAACGGATGGCGCAGCGCCAACCCTTCCAGATCGCGGCCCAGACCATGGGCCAGCACCCGATAGTCCTCGACTTGCCAGCGCGCCAACGACTCTTTCAATAACGCCTCAGCGACCAGCAGCCGTTCCTGACCCCGGTCGGTTTCCACCTGCACCAGCAGATATTCCAGTCCCGGATTGAGCGCCACCGCCCGGTTAGCTGGCAAAGTCCACGGCGTGGTGGTCCAGATGACGACGGATAAAGGCCCTTGCCCTTCGTGACCTTCGACATGATGCAGACGGGCCAGCAACGCTTCGGGATCGGCCACTGGAAAGCGCACGTCAATCGCCGGCGAATCGCGGTCTTCGTATTCGACTTCCGCTTCGGCCAGCGCCGAGCCGCAGTCGATGCACCAGTACACCGGCTTGGAGCCGCGATAGAGATGGCCGTTGGCGATGATTCGCCCCAGCGAACGGACGATGTCGGCCTCGGCGCGGAAATCCATGGTCAGATAGGGATTGGCCCAATCGCCCAGCACCCCCAGGCGCTGGAAATCGGCGCTCTGGCTGGCCACTTGCTCGCTGGCGAACGCCCGACAGGCGTTGCGAAACGGGCGAGCGTCCACCTTGACCCCGACCTTGCCCAGTTTCTTCTCCACCACTTGCTCAATCGGCAAGCCATGGCAATCCCAGCCCGGCACATAGGGCGCATCGAAACCGCTCAGGGTTTTCGCCTTGACGATCATATCCTTGATGATCTTGTTCACGGCATGGCCGATGTGGATGACGCCGTTGGCGTAGGGCGGGCCGTCATGCAGAATGAACTTGGGCCGACCGGCAAATTCGGCGCGCTGACGTTGATACAAATCCAGCTCCCGCCAGTAATGCAACAACTCCGGCTCGCGCTTGGCAAGGTCGGCTTTCATCGGAAAAGCGGTTTGGGGCAGGTTGAGGGTGTCTTTGTAATCGGCCACGGTGAAAACCTCTGGAAACCGGTGCTTAAGCGCCCTTCTTCTCTGGCGAGAGAGCGACGGGGAGCGCGGAATGGGCGACCCTCTCCCTGCGCGGGAGAGCAGCCGGAGATGCGGGAGGTTGCAGAATGCCCCGCGCTGTCAGCCAGGCGCGGGCTTCCTGCTCGTCTTTGTGGATGTGCTGACGCAGCGCATCCAGCGACTCGAAGCGCCGTTCCGGGCGCAGATAACGCAGAAAATCGACTTTGACGTGCTTGCCGTAGAGATCGCCCTGAAAATCCAGCAGATGCACTTCCAGTTGTTCGCGGACACCGCCGACGGTGGGACGGCAACCGACATTGGCGACGCCGGGCCAGAGTTTTAGACCGGGACCGCTCATCAATACCGCGTAGACGCCATACACCGGCGGGGCGCGGCGGTGCAGATGGATGTTGGCGGTCGGAAAGCCCAGGGTGCGCCCGCGCTGGTCGCCGTGCGCCACCCGCCCGCACATTTCATAGGGCCGGCCCAGCAGCCGCGCCGCCAGTTCCAGATCGCCCCAGCCCAGCGCCTGACGCACCCGGGTGCTGCTGGCGCGCTCGCCATCGACCATATAGCTGTGGTTATCGACCACCTCGAAGCCGTATTGCTGGCCGGCCTTGACCAGCAGGGCGAAGTCTCCGGCCCGGCGATGGCCGAAGCGGAAATCGTCGCCGATGACCAGATAGCGCAGGCCGAGTTGGCGAACCAGCAAATCCTCGATGAAGCGCTCCGCCGGCAATGCCGCCAGCCGCTGGTCGAACTCCAGGCACAGCACGCGCTCGATGCCTAAACCATCCAGTGCTTGCAGTTTCTCGCGCAGGCGCATCAAGCGGGCGGGCGGCGCAGTCGGGCCTGCAAAGAATTCTTGCGGTTGCGGCTCGAAGGTGATGACCAGCCGGGGTAGGTGCAAGCGCCGGGCCGGTTCGGCCAGTTGGGCGAGAATGGTTTGATGACCGAGATGCACGCCGTCAAAATTGCCGATAGTGGCGACGCAACCGTGATGCCGGGGACGAAGATTGTGTTGACCGCGGATAAATTCCATGCCGTTCGTGCTGTTTGCCCATTGGCGAAGTCCGTGATTATACGGAGTTGTCCCGGATTTTCACCGCATCAGCGGCTGAATTTGCTGGCGGCCTTGAGCGTTCCCCCGCTCGCAAAGGGTCAAACAATTTCCCCCCTTTCGCAAAGGGTCAAACAATTTCCCCCCTTTCGCAAAAGGTCAAACAATTTCCCCCCCTTTAGCAAAGGGGGGCGAGGGGGGATTTGAACCTGGCAGGGTGACGCCGCCGGTCGGAATCCCCCCCAACCCCCCTTTTTCAAAGGGGGGAGACAATAACCATTCCCCCGTTCGCAAAAGGTATAAACAACTTCTTTCCCCCCTTTAGCAAAGGGGGGCGAGGGGGGATTTGAACCTGGCAGGGTGACGCTGCCGCTCAGAATCCCCCCCAACCCCCCTTTTTCAAAGGGGGGATAAAACCGGTCGGGATTGAGTATTAGATTTCTCGACACAAAGTGCTATGGTCACAATGAGTTCGCTGACATCCAACCAGGAGTTTCCATCATGCCGCTACTCAATCGCATCACTTTCGATCTGACTATCATGGGCGGGCGCGCCTGCATCCGGGGAATGCGGATTACTGTGGCGCTGGTACTTAACCTGGTCGCTAATGGAATGAGCATCGCTGACATTATCGACGCCTATCCCTATCTCGAACCGGAAGACATCCAGCAAGCCCTGCAATACGCTGCCTGGTTGGCGGAAGACACCGTTTACCCTGTTGATCCGTTGGCCGCCGCATGAAATTTCTGGCGGACATGGGCATTTCGCCCAAAACTGTGGCGTTCCTGCGCACGCTGAATCACGACGCTCTGCACCTTCAGGAACAGGGACTGGAGCGCTGGCCTGATTCAGCGATCTTAGCCAAGGCGCGAGAAGAAAACCGTATCCTGCTCACCCATGATCTGGATTTTGGCGAGCTGGTCACTGCCAGTGGCGCACAGCTACCTAGCGTGATTCTCTTCCGTTTGCGTAATATGAATCCCGACCACGTTAATCATTATTTAAACTTGGTGCTTTCACGCCATCTAATAGAATTAACTGCGGGTGCTTTTATTAGTGTGACGGAAGCGAAAATCCGCCTGCGTTTATTACCGGTGAGTCC
>JBDHRB010000083.1:0-8415 GCA_039807355.1 Candidatus Competibacteraceae bacterium | reverse complement strand
CGATGCGCTGCTGGCGGTGCTGGATCGCTACCCCCAGGTGCGGGCGGTGATCTGGGGGCATATTCACGCCGAGTTCGCCGACCAGCGCCATGCCGTGCGTCTGTTGGCGGCCCCGGCGACCTGCGTTCAGTTCAAGCCGCGCACCCCGGAACCCCAGGTCGATGATCTGCCGCCGGGTTATCGCTGGTTTGAACTGGGCGCAGACGGAACCCTGCGCACCGGCGTCGAGCGCATCGCTCCGCGGGTCAGCGCGGCCTGATCGGGCGCATCTCAGCCCGCCTTCTTCGGTAAATCGACGCGATGAACATTAAAGACGACCTGGTACGACACTATCACTGGCTGCGCCAGTACGGCCTGAACGACTCCCACAGCGGCAATGCTTCGCTGCGCGAAGACGACGTTTTCTGGATCACCCCGACCGGCTGCTGCGCCGATACCCTGAGCAGCGGCGAGTTGGTCGAATGCGCTCTGGACGGCGCAATCGGCAAAGGCGCTTCGATGGACGCCCGCCTGCATCTGGCGGTCTATCAGGCCAATCCCGACGCCCGCGCTGTTTTGCACAGTCATGGCCCCTATTCGGTGGCGATGACCATGGACAATGAGGAGTTTTTCCCGGCGGATTTCGAGGGCCAGCTTTATTTCAGCCGAGTGCCGGTGCTGACCATTCCCTATGACCAATACCAAGCGCGTTCGCCGCGTCTGGTCGCCGAGATTCTCGCCGATTACCCGATTGCCGTAGTGCGCGGTCATGGCGTCTACGCCTGCGCCGAAAGCCTCAATCTCGCCTACAAATGGACCTGCTCGCTGGAACTGTCGGCCAAGACCGCCTTTATCGCCCAGCAGGCGGGCAAGATTTAACCGCTGCCGACCTTGCGCCTTCCGCGCTGGAGCGGAGGCGCAGCGTTCACGTCCGCAAACTGCGCCAGGCTACCAGCCAGCCCAGCGCCGCCAGAATCGCCGCCAGATCGAACATCACCGTCGGTCCCCAGCCCTGCCAGAGATAGCCGGCGGCCAGGCTGCCCGCCGCGCTACCCGCGCCGAAACTCAAACTGCTGTACAACGCCTGGCCGCGCCCCTGCAAGGCTCCGGGAAAAAATCGCTGGATCAAATCTATCGACGCCGCATGAAACACGCCGAAGGTAAAGGCGTGCAGGGTTTGCGCAAACAGCAGCACCGGCAAATCGTCGGCGAAATGGCCGATCAGTTGCCAGCGCAGCGCGGCTACCGCCAACGCGGCCAAGAGTAATCGGCGCGACCCGAATTGCGGCAGCAGGCGGTGCATGAAGGCGAAAATCCCGACTTCGACGGCGACGCCCAATCCCCACATCAAGCCGATAAATTCCCGCGAATAGCCCAGCGTTTCCAGATACAGCGAGAAGAAGCCGTAATACGGCGCATGAGCAGCTTGATTGAGAAAACAGGCGATGAAAAACGCCAGCACCGCCGGCTGGCGCAGCACCTGGGTGATCGGCGGCGCAGGGGACGCATCGCCGCGCCGCTGCGGCGCATCCGGCGTCAGCAGGCTGTTCAGCCAGAGCAGGGCGAACAGTCCGAGCAAGGTCAGCGGTACGCTGCTGATTCCCCAAACGCCCAGCGCCGGCCCCATGCCCACCGCCGCGCCAATGAAGCCCATCGACCCCCACAAGCGCACCTGGCTGTAGCGGTGCGCCTGTTCGCCGAGATGGTTGAGCGTCACCACCTCGAATTGCGGCAGCGCCGCGTTCCAGAAGAAACTGAACAGCATCGTCACCAGCGCCAGCCCAAGAAAGGAACCGCCAACGGCGTAAACCCCGATGAAACTCAGCGCGGTCGCCAGACAGGCCCAGCGCACGATGCGCATACGCTGGCCGGTGCGGTCGCCCAGCCAGCCCCACAGATTGGGCGCGACCAGTTTGGTGATCTGTACGATTCCCAACAGCTCGCCGATCCGCGCCGGAGTCAGACCGAGCGCCGCCAGATACAAGCCCCAATAAGGCAGCAATACGCCCAGCGTGGCGAAATAGAACAGATAGAATCCGGAAAGACGGACATAGAGGACGGGAGACATCGAAGCATCGGAAGCGCGCTGCGCCTCAATCCCGCGAGGCGGCGGGCGGAATCACCGGCGTCGCCGAACGCACATCCAGATTTTGCCCTCGATGGCGCAGCGCATGATCCATCAGCACCAGCGCCAGCATCGCCTCGGCAATCGGCGTAGCGCGGATGCCGACGCACGGATCATGCCGGCCCTTGGTCACCACTTCGACCGGCTCGCCGTGCAGATTGATGGTGCGTCCCGGCAGGCGCAGGCTGGATGTCGGCTTTAAGGCGATGCTGGCGACCAAATCCTGACCGGTGGAAATCCCGCCCAACACGCCGCCGGCGTGATTGCTCAAAAAGCCTTGCGGGGTCAGTTCATCGCGGTGTTGCGTGCCGCGCTGTTCCACGCAGGCGAACCCGGCGCCGATTTCCACGCCCTTGACCGCATTAATGCCCATCAACGCATGGGCGATGTCGGCGTCCAGCCGGTCGAACACCGGCTCGCCCCAGCCGACCGGCAGACCGCTGGCGACCACGGTTACCCGCGCCCCGATGGAATCGCCGGACTTGCGCAGCGCATCCATAAACCGCTCCATCTCAGCGACGACATCCGGGTCCGGGCAGAAAAACGGATTATTGTCTACTTCTTCCCAGATCAGTTTGGCTGGACGAATCGGGCCAAGCTGGGCCAGATAGCCGCGAATTTCCACCCCGTAGCGTTCGCGCAGATACTTCCGGGCAATCGCGCCCGCTGCGACCCGCATCGCCGTTTCCCGCGCCGAGGAGCGCCCGCCGCCGCGATAATCGCGGAAACCGTATTTCTGCTGATAGGTATAGTCGGCGTGACCGGGGCGGAAACGATCCATGATCTCGCCATAATCCTTGGAACGCTGATCGACATTTTCGATGAGCAAGCCGATGGGCGTTCCGGTCGTGCGGCCCTCGAACACCCCGGACAGAATGCGCACCGCGTCCGGCTCGCGGCGCTGGGTGGTATGCCGACTCTTTCCCGGTCGGCGGCGGTCTAAGTCGTGTTGCAAATCGGTTTCCGCCAGCGCCAAACCGGGCGGACATCCGTCAACAATCGCGCCCAGCGCCGGGCCATGACTTTCGCCAAAGGTGGTTACGGTGAACAGTTTGCCAAAGGTATTGCCAGACATGATGGACACGATCCTTGGAAAAAAAGGTGCGAAATTTGCTTGAAAAGCACGGAGAAGATTTTGCCGTTGCCGGGGTGATTTCCTAAAATTTCCGTTTTATCCACATCGACTCAGCGCCCGCGCCGTCCTGGGCGAACCCGCCGCCGGATGCGGCTACCGACAACAAAAGCATGAGATTTAACGATGCAGATTCCAGGTTATCAGATTGAGCGCGAACTGGGCCAAGGCGGCATGGCGATTGTCTATCTGGCCTTGCAGGAGTCCCTGCATCGCCCGGTCGCGCTGAAAGTTATCAAACCGGTTTTGACTACCGATGAAGAATTTGCCCAGCGTTTTCTGCGCGAAGGGCGAATTATCGCCCAACTCAACGATCCGCACATCGTCACGGTTTATGACATCGCTTGCTACGAGGGCACCTATTATCTGTCGATGGAATATCTGCCCGGCGGCACCTTGCAGCAGCGGATTCGCAGCGGCCTGCCTTTAGCAGAGGCGCTGTCTATCGCCAAGGCGATTGTCACCGCCCTGCATTACGCGCATCGACGCCACATTATCCACCGCGACATCAAGCCGCAAAACATTCTGTTCCGGGAAAACGGCCAGCCGGTGCTCACCGATTTCGGCATCGCCAAGACCCTGGGCGCCAGCACGATCATGACCCGCACCGGGCTGTCGCTCGGCACCCCGCGCTATATGAGTCCTGAGCAGATTCGCGGTCAGGGCGTGGACGCCCGCGCCGATTTATACAGTTTCGGCGTGCTGTTCTACGAAATGCTCACCGGCAACGTACCTTACGCCGCCGACGACAGCTTTGCCCTGGCGATGATGCACGTCACCGCGCCGGTGCCGAAACTGCCGACGCCGTTGAGCCGTTTCCAGCCGCTGTTGAACAAGCTGCTGAATAAAGACCCGGACCAGCGCTTCCAGAACGGCGAGGAGATCATCGCCGCCATTGACGCCAGCGAGGCCGGAACCTTCGATCTGCTCAGTGTCAGCGGCCCGGTGCGCTCGATTCCCGCGCAACCCTCGGCAAAACGTTTCGGCTGGACTGTCGGTTTGTCCGCGGCGGCGCTGGCTGGCGCGGCGCTGACCGGCGGTTACTGGTTTCTGCACCGACCGCCAGTCGCAGAAGCGCCAGCGCCAGTCGCTCCAACCCCGCCCACTCCTGAAACTCCGGCCATAGCGACGCCAACGCCTCCGCCGACTCCAGAACCGCCGGCGGTTGATGTCGAAGCGCAACAGCTTCAGACGGCGCAGCAGGAGCAGCAACGTCAGGCGCAGTTGCAGGCGGATCAGTTTCTGGAACAGGCCCAGCGCGCCCGGCAGGAAGGTTCGTTGCAAATGGGCCTGGTGCATGTCGAACAGGGCTTGCAGGCGATGCCGACTCATCCCGGCCTGTTGAGCCTGAAACAGGAGCTGCTCAAGCAGCAAGCCGATCTCCAGCGTCAGGAAGAAACAGCGCAACGGCAGGCTGAAACGGCGGAACGGGCCAAAGAAGAGGCGGCGCGCCGTCAGGTTGAAGCGGCGGAGCGGGCCAAAGAAGAGGCGGCGCGTCGGCAGGCCGAGGCGGAACAGCGGCAGCGCCGGGCCGACGAATTTTTGGCGCGGGCGCTGGACGATCAACGCAACCGCGCCTATGAAAGCAGCCTGCTGCGCGTCGAACAGGGCTTGCAACAAATCCCCGATCATCGTCGCCTGCTGGCCCTGCGCGAAGAAGTGCGCCGGCAGTTGCGCGACGCCAAAGCTGCGCCGCCGGTTCCGGTGGTGAAACCGCCGGTCGATGAGGCCGCCCGCATCGCCGCCTTGCTCCGCCAGTGCGAAACCCACCTGCAAGCTAACCGCTTGACCAGCGGGAAGGGCGGCAATGCAGTGGACTGCTATAACAACGTTCTGCGACAGGATCGCGGCAATGCTGAAGCCCAGGCCGGGTTGGAGCGCATCGCGGATCGTTATGCGGAGATGACTGCCGCCGCCCTGCAACGCCGTGACGCTAAATCGGCCCGCACCGCGCTGGCGCGGATCGAGAAGCTCAATCCAGGGCATCCGCAACTGTCTGATTTGCGACAACAACTGGCGTTGGCGGAAACCCCAAAACCGGTTGCGCCGCCGCCCGAACCTGCGCCGAAGCCGGAACCGTCGCGGGCGGAACCTAAACCGGAGCCGCCTGCGCCGCCGCCGATCAGTCTGGTTTCAGTGCCGCAGCCTGCCGAAGCGCCAACTTCCGCCCCGGAAACCCGCGTGGTGGCCAGGGATCGTCATACCCAGATTTCCCGCACCCAAACCAACGATGACGTGAGCCTGCAAATCACCACGTCGCCGCAGGGCATTCTCGATGAAGAGAGCCGCGCCGCGACGAAAAAACAGGTTCCGGCAAAAACCCCGGCGCAGTTGTTCGTCCGCGCCGATGTCGAGGATGCGGAAATCTGGATCAATAACCGCAAGGTCGGGACTACGCCGATGCAAATTGAAATGCGTCCCGGTTCCTACCGGGTGCGCGTTCGTCTCGACGGGCATACCGACTGGAACGGCAAGGTCGATCTGGCTCCCGGCGATGAAAGCACGATCACTGCGGTCTTGCCGCAGAAACTCGCTAAAGCCGCGCCGGCTCCTGCGCGTCGCGCCACCCCGGACAGCGCCGTGGATGTTGAAGATGCGCCTGAGGAGAAACCAAAGCCGGTTGAAGAAGAGGAAAAACCGAAGCCGGCCCGCTCACAACCCGCTGAAGCCCAGACTGCCAAAGCCCCTGGGCAAGCCGCCAACTGTCTCAGCGGAAATTGCGAAAACGGTCAGGGCACCTACCGTTACCCGGATGGCAGCCAATACACCGGCGATTTCCGCAATGCGAAAATGCATGGACAGGGCACCTACGTTTATGCGGGGCGCGGCGAAAAATATGTCGGCGAGTGGCGCAATGGCGTTATTAATGGTCAAGGCGTTTACTACTACCGCAGCGGCAACCGTTATCAAGGCGAGTGGCGCAATGGCCGAAAAAGCGGTCAGGGCACTTATCTTTACGCGGGACGCGGCGATAAATACGTCGGCCAGTTCGCCAACGATCAGCCGAACGGCGAGGGCGTTTATTACTACAGCAATGGCGACCGCTACGAAGGCGAGTGGCGCAATGGCCGCAAGCATGGCCAGGGCGTGCTGTACGAGAATGGCCAACGGATTGTCGGCGAGTGGCAGAACGACCAGAAGGTTCGGGTGCAGGTTGAACCGTAGGCGCGGCGGATCGAACTGAACAACAACGGTTCGATCCGCCCGATTCGAGAAGGGTATTAACGCTGCGGCCAGGAATAGGCCAAATGGCGCGGCGTCTTCAGCCAGCGATACAGCACGAAATCCGCATTATTTTCTTCCAGACAGCGGACGGCATGGATTTGCGTGCCTTTGATGGGCGCATCGCCGCCATAGCCGCCACAGTAACTGCCGCCGCTGGCGCTGACGCACGCCGCAGAGCCGTGATAGGGACAACTGTACTTGTCAACCGGCATCAAACCTTCGTGACCGTAGCGTTTGGCCTTCACCGGCCGGGCAATTTCGCTTTTCATTTCGTTGAATTCCTCGCTTTGGTGGTTATCGCGTCGCCGCCCCCTGTACCGGATCGGCGGATTATTTTTATGAAAATGAGAGGGTTGATCGATAAACATCCGGTAAACGTATCTTAAGACCTGAGGCCGGGTAGTGAAATAAGGGAGTTCTTGAGAAAAATTAGGGTTTTTCCTAGGGCGAAACTTCAGGCGCAGCAGGCGTCCTTTGCGAGGAGTAGCGATTCTGGTTAAATGGGGAATCCCAAGACCATCATGGCCCCGCGCCGTCGCCAGTCCGCATGACCGGTTCCCCATTCCTTGATCTATTTGGAGGTCGCCTGATGACATCCGTTCCGCTATTCGAGAGCGATACCGCTGTGTCCGATCCATTGTTTGATCCGTCGAGACGGGCGTTTTTCGCTGGCGTCGGCGCGTTGTTCGCCGCCGCTTGCGGATGGATTCCATCGTCTGGTCAAGCCGCCCAGCGCAGTTACTATCCAGATGAGCGGCTACTCCGGGATTTCCGCACGGTACGCCCGCTGCCGCCAGCCAACACGCTGACGGTAGAGATCGAAAGTTATGTCAAATACCTGCGGCAGACCGGGCGGATCGCCGCCAATGAGCAAACCGCCTGGCTGGTCTATGACTTCACCACCCGGCAGTATCTGACCGCGATCAACGCCAATCGCCCCTATCAGAGCGCCAGCATGGTCAAGCCCTTTATCGCCTTGGCCTTTTTCCACAAGGTGCGCGAAGGCAAGCTGTATTACACGCCGTTTCACCGCGACCGGATGGAGGCGATGATCCAGCGCAGCGATAACAGCGCCACCAACTATTTTATTGAGCTGCTTAACCGCACCAGTCCCCATTCCGGGCCGATTGAGGCCGAGCGCACGCTCAAGCGTAACCATCCGGGCATCTTTCGCCACACCCGGATTGTCGAACGCATTCCCGGCGGCGGACGCACCTATCGCAACAAAGCCTCGGCGCTTGACTATCACCGGTTTTTGCACGCGCTTTGGTATGACCAGCTTCCCTATGCGATGGAATTGAAACGGCTGATGAACCTGCCGAACCGCGACCGGGTGTATTCCGGTGCGCCAGGGGTGGCCCGGCAAACCTGGGTGATCGACAAGACCGGGACCACCGCCCGATTGTGCGGCGACATGGGCATTCTGATCGCCCAAGGCCGCGATGGCCGTCGTTATCCCTACACCTTTGTCGGCATCATCGAAAAAGCCCGCCCAGCGCGTAATTACGGCGCTTGGAAAGATGCCCGGGGCGATGTAATCCGCGAAGTGTCGAGTCTGGCCTATGCGCACCTGCGCCAGATGCATAACCTGGTGTGAGCCGCGCCGCGTTCCGCGTGGAGCCGCGCTGCGACGCGCTGAAAACCGCACTGCGCCGTTTGCGAGACGGCGCGGGATTAGCCGATGCGGCGGAAGACGCGGCGGGCGGCGGCGGCGGTCGCCTCAAGGTCTTCATCACGGTGCGCCGCCGACATGAAGCCTGCTTCAAAGGCGGAGGGTGCGAAATACACGCCTTCAGCCAGCATGGCGTGGAAAAAGGCTTTGAAGCGTTGCACATCGCAGGCCAGCGCCTGGGCGTAACCGCTCACCATTTCGGCGCTGAAGAACAGGCCGAACAGACCACCGACGGCGTGGGTGGTCAGCGCAACGCCGCTGGCCTTGGCGGCGGCGGTTAAT